>CAYXVP010000071.1:0-9110 GCA_964468305.1 uncultured Anaerolinea sp.
GCCTCAGGCGAGATTCACCACGATCGTCTTGAGCTCGGTGAGGCGCTCGATCGAGAACCGCCCGCCGACCCGCCCGAGGCCACTCTGCGATCCCGCGCGCCCCCCGAACGGCAGGTGCGACTCCCAGTAGTTGGTGCCTTCGTTGATGTTGACCCATCCGGCGCGGGCCGACTCGGCGAAGCGCAGGCCGCGGGTCAGGTCGCGGGTGAACACGCTCGTGAGCAATCCATAGGGCGACCGCTCGACGACCTCGAGGGCCTCGCTCTCACCGTCGATCGAGGTGATCGGCACCACCGGGCCGAAGGTCTCCTCCCGCGCGATTTCCATCGACTCGGTCACCCGGTCGAGGACGGTGGGTTGGAAGAACAGCGGGCTGCCGAGCTCCGGCGCGCGCCGGCCACCGGCGTGGAGCGTGGCGCCGCGTTCGAGGGCTTCGCCAACCTGCCGCTCCGTCTTGGCCGCCGTGCGTTCGTTGTTGAGCGGGCCCATGGTGGTCGCGCCGTCGACGGGATCGCCGAGCCGCACCTCGCGCCGTACCACGTCGATCAGCCGCTCGAGGTACGCGTCGTGAATCGATCGGTCGACCAGGACGCGTTCGCCGGCGGTGCAGCTCTGGCCGGCGTTCAGGAAGCAGGCGGTGATGGTCGCCTTGATGGCCGCGTCGAGGTCCGCGTCGGCGAGGATCACGAGCGGCCCGTTGCCGCCCAGCTCCATGAGCAGCTCCTTGCCGGCGGCGCGCTGCGCGATCAGGGCGCCGGTCCGGGTCGAGCCCACGAACCCGATCGCGGCGACGCGTGGGTCGCCGGCGATCTCGTCGCCGACCGTGTCGCCCGGCCCGGTCACGAGATTGAACACGCCAGGCGGCAGGCCGGCATCCACGATCGCCTCGGCGAGGGCGACGGAGCACCACGAGGTGAAGCGGGCGGGGTTCCAGACAACGGTGTTGCCGGCTGCGAGCGCCGGGGCGATCAGCTCGGCGGGCATCGTGTACGGCCAGTTCCAGGGCGTGATCACGCCGACGACGCCCTTCGGCACGCGGTAGACGAGCACGCGCTTCGATGGGTCCACCGAGGGCGGGATAAGGCCCTCGATCCGGGTCGCATCGGCGGCGGCCATGCGGAAGTAGACGACGAGCTCCTCGACCTCGGCGTACGCCTCGGCGTGCAGCGGCTTGCCCTGGTCGAGACTCAGGACCCGGGCGAGCGCGTCGCGCCGAGCCTCGATCGTCGCCGCGACCCGTTCGAGGGCCGCCGCACGTTCGAAGGGCGATGTCCGGCCCCAGGCGGGCGCCGACTTGGCCGCGGCCTCGACCGCGCGAGTCGCGTCTGCTCGACCCCCGTCGGACAGGAGGCCGACGACCCGCCCGGTCGCAGGGCTGGTCGCCTGGATCGAGCCACCGCCCGCCGCCGCCCGCCAGGCACCCTCGACGTAGATGGTTCGGGGCTCGGCCTGCGGTCGGGCGGCCGCGCCCGCCTTCACACGGACACCGGAGGTTGACGACACCGGGGCTCCTGCACGGACTGCAACGTGGGCTTGCTGCACCCCAGGCGGCCCGTCCTCCCGGGCGCCGCGACAGTCTGCCGCGCCGGACGCCTGACGTGCAACCCTCCATGGGTCGCTCGGCGAACCACCTATACTCCCAGGGAGTATAGGAGTCAGCAAGACGGATCAGCATCAGCACGAAGCAACCCGCGCTGGACCCGCCGGCGGTTCGGCACCGAGACAGATCGAGACTGCCGGACACGCAGGGGACGGCGGATACGGCGCGCACGCACCACACCCGACCGCGTCGGCCCACGATCCGCATGCAGGCCACTCGGTCGCGATGTTCCGGGATCGATCCTGGCTCAGCCTGCTGCTGACCCTGCCCGTCCTGTTCTGGAGTGCGGACCTCCAGCGGTGGCTGGGCTACGCAGCGCCGGTCTTCCCGGGATCCGATTGGAGTCCGCCCTTCCTCGGGACGATCATCTTCGTGTACGGCGGAGTGGTCTTTCTCCGAGGAGCGCGGGAGGAGCTCGCCGACCGACAGCCCGGGATGATGACCCTGATCTCCCTCGCCATCGTCGTCGCATTCGTCACGAGCTGGGCGGGAACCTTCGGTTACTTCGAGGTAGAGATCTGGTGGGAGCTCTCGACCCTGATCACGATCATGCTGCTCGGTCACTGGCTGGAGATGCGCTCCATCGCCCAGGCGCGCGGGGCGCTCCGCGCCCTCGCGGAGCTGTTGCCCGACACAGCAGAGCGCCTCACGGGGGCGGGCACCGAGACGGTGCCGCTCTCGGCCCTGACCATCGGCGACGTGCTCCTGGTCAGGCCAGGCGCGCGCATACCGGCGGATGGCACGGTCGTGGAGGGCGACGCGGACGTCGACGAATCGGTTGTCACGGGCGAATCGAGGGCCCTGCCGAAGGAGAAGGGGTCGAAGGTCATCGGCGGATCGGTCGTCGCGGGCGGGAGCCTGCGGGTCCGGGTCGATGCCGTCGGCGAGCAGTCCGCGCTCTCCGGGATCATGCGACTGGTCGCGGCGGCCCAGGCCTCGGCGTCACGCGCGCAGGCGCTGGCCGATCGGGCCGCCGCGCTCCTCTTCTACATCGCGATGATCTCCGGCACGGTGACGCTCGGCTACTGGTGGCTGCTGGGCGACCGAGAGGGTGCCCTGGTTCGAACGGCGACGGTGCTCGTCATCGCCTGTCCGCATGCGCTCGGTCTGGCGATCCCGCTCGTGATCGCGATCTCGACGTCCATCGGCTCCCGCAACGGGCTGCTAGTGAAGAACCGCATCGCGCTCGAGCGCGCCCGCGAGCTCGAGGTGGTCATCTTCGACAAGACCGGCACACTGACGAAGGGGCAGCCGGCGGTCGCCGCCGTGGCGACGGCGTCTGGCATCGAGACCGAGGTCCTGCGACTCGCGGCGGCGGTCGAGGCGGAGTCGGAACATCCGCTGGCAAAGGCACTTGTCGCCGCAGCCGAGCGGCGTGAGATCCCGATGACCCATGCCACAGACTTCGAAAGCATGGCCGGACGTGGTGTGCGTGCCCGCGTCGACGAGCGCAGAGTCGCCGTTGGCGGTCCGCGCCTGCTCGCGGACCTGCAGGTCGAAGCCCTCGGCGAGACCGAGGGCTGGGCTCGTGAGGGCTGGACCGTTCTCCACGTCGTCGCCGATGGCCAGATGGTGGGCGCCATCGGACTCGAGGACGAGATCCGGCCAGAGTCGTCGGAGGCGGTGCGAGACCTTCACGCGCTCGGGCTGCGCGTCGCGATGATCACCGGCGACAGCCATGCGGTCGCCGACTCGGTCGCCAGGAGGCTCGGGATCGATGAGGTCGCGGCCCAGGTCTTGCCCGCGGACAAGGCTGCGGCGGTCGAGCGCTTCCAACACGGCGGGCGGAAGGTCGCGATGGTTGGCGACGGCGTCAACGATGCACCCGCGCTCGCAACTGCGGACGTCGGGATCGCCATCGGCGCCGGGACCGATGTCGCCGTCGAGTCCGCCGGCATCGTGCTCGTCCGGAGCGATCCGCGCGATGTCGTCGCCGCGATCGAGCTGTCGCGGGCGACCTATTCCAAGATGGTCCAGAACCTCGTCTGGGCGACCGGCTACAACCTGATCGCGATCCCGGTCGCGGCCGGGATCCTCGTCCCATGGGGCCTCGACCTGCCGATGGCGGTCGGGGCGATCGCGATGAGCGCCTCAACGATCATCGTCGCGGCGAACGCCCAGCTGCTTCGCGGCCTCCGCCTTCGACGCCCTGAGGTCCTGTCCCCAAGCGCGCCAGCCCTGGCCTGAGCAGCCGCACCAGGACTCAGGCGCAGTCCGGCGCTGGAAGGGGTGGGCGCCCTGCGACACGCGACTCCGCGAAGGGCTGCCCAAGCAGGGCTCGTAACGCACCATCCGTGGCTGCGTCCTCGCCGACGTAGAGGACCAGAATCCGGTCCCGAAGCCAGAACCGCGGACGTCCCGCCCAGTCGACGATCGCTGTGCCGACCTTTGATGGATCGTCGCGGTCGATCCGCGAAGCAGCGGCCAGCGCGGCCTCGTGGTCCTTGAGCACATAGACCTGGACCGCTTCGGTCCCCACACACACGACGACGCCCTCGCCGGGCATTGGATCGGCGAGGAAGCCCGAGCCCACCCTGGCGGTCGCGCCCGACGCGACGACGTCCGCCACGAGGCCCTCTGCGGCGTCGGCCGTGGCGGTTGGCTCGACGGTTCCGACGGTGGCCGGCGGAGTGGTGGAGGGTGGCGCCGTTGGCAGTGGAGGCGCGGGTGTGGCCGCCGGCGAGCAGGCGCTGACGGCGAGGACCAGGCTGGCGATGCTGCGCTTCATCCGCGCCAGACGGCTGGCGAATCCGCGCAGTTCCCGGTGCGATCCGAACGAGCTGAAGGGCGCCCGGTGGGCGCCCTTCAGTGTTCAGGTGTTGGCGCGGAGCGAGCTCCGCTGCGGGTTACTCCGCCGGGATCTCCGCGTGGATCGCGTCGAGGTCGATGCCCTGGGCCCGTCGCCAAAGTCGAGCCACGATGTACACAAGGGCTCCAAGGCCATAGAGAACGGCAAGGAACTGGATCGATGTGGCGTTCCCGACGCCGATCCCGTACAGGGAGTTCGAGAGCCATTCGTAGATGACGAACCCGAGGAACACCGTGATGATCGCGCCCGCGATGCTGATCAGCGGGATGCCGGCGAGCTGGTACCGGGCGATCGGTGACTTCTGGTAGAGGTCACGCTTCCACCACGGCAGGATCGTCGCTGCGAACGTCGTCCCGAAGAATGTGACCGCGATGACCAGCGAGGCGTCGAGAGTCAACGCCGAGAAGCCGGCCGAATAGGCATACAACCAGGACAGGATGACGCCGGGAATAAGGATCAGCAGGAGGGCAAACCAGGGGACGCCCCGCCGCTCGTCGACACGGCCTGCCCATTCCGGGAGGACTCGATCGAACGCGGCCGCGAAGATCATCCTCGTCGAGGACAGCCAGAGCGTGCCAGCCCAGCCGATGAACCAGACCCCGAAGATCGCAACGAAGACGAACTGGAAGACCCGGCTGTCGACAAGGTAGGACACGATCAACGGCGGGTAGCTCCAGATCGGCGTGGCCGGGGCGACGGTGACATAGCCGTATGCGTTATTGATGAAGTTGACGTTGGTGGCGTTGAAGAAGTCCCAGCCGAATGTCCTGGCAGCGAGGAGCACGAACGCCACCGCGAGAACCAGGGTCACCCACAGGCCGCCGAGCATGCCATTCAGCACCTTTCGGAAGTCGCCCGCGCCGCGGACCTCGCCGTACAGGGTTGCGCCCCAGTTCGGGTAGAGAATCCAGAACATCATGAGCGGGAGAAGCAGCCAGGTGCCGCTGCCGAGTCCGAAGTCAAGCGGCGACGCGCCCGCGGCGAAGCCGTCGTTGGCGGTCGCGTTGTCGATCGTCGCCTGGTAGGCGCCCGAGACTCCGAAGAGGTCCTGGTTGGCCTTGTCGAAGGCAGAGTGGAACGACTCAGATCCGTTCAATGCCATGAGGACGAACATCACGGCGAGGGCCACGAGCCCGATCCAGATGCACCAGCGTTGGACCCGGGCGTAGCCAGCCATGCCGAGCGCGACAGCACCCGAGGCGATGATGATCGTCACGATCGAGACGGCGAACGTCCCGTCCGCCGAAGCAAAGAAGGTGGACCCGGCGGTCCAGCCCGCTAGAGCGACCAGCGGCTGCACGAACTCGATCTTGAAGATGAAGCCGTATATCGGCGCCCAGAGCGCCAGGATGAACCACCAGCCCGTCGACGACAGCACGAAACCGATGCCGCCGCGTACCCAGCCGAGCCCTCCGCCGACGACAACGCCGGCGACGCCGGCGACGATGGCCATCGTGTCACCAAGCGCAAACGCCTGGGCCCCGAGGTAGCCGGTGACACCGCCGACCACCGCACCGAGGACCGCGCCAGGGATCCCGTCAAGAATACGTGTCTGCCAAACGTAGTCGCCGCCTGCTCGGGGCATCACGGCAACCAGCCCGGCGTACGCGATGCACAGGAACGTCATGAAGATCCCCGACAGGATCAGCGTCGAGAGCACCGATCCGTCAGGCACGAATGCGAACACCGCAAGGCTGTAGAACATGCCGAGCGTGACAAGGTTCACCGACATGAACGAGTAGGCGAACGCGTCGAACCCGGACCAACCCTTGACCAGGCCGGTCGCGTTCCTGAGGAACAGCGCCGGGGCCTGGGCCATCTCACCCGTGGTCATCGAGCCTTCTTGCCTCCACTCCCAAGCCTGATCGGCGGGCGGATGCCCGCGATCGCGCTCCCACATGACGCCGCGTGCGCAGATTGTCCGGCGCCATGCAAGACCTAACCGTTGATCAGCAGATAGCGCTTCACCTCACCCTTCTTCGAGTCGAGATCAACGATCGCCGCCTGAAGCACTCCGTCCTCATACGTGCTGCCTGGGTTAACTGCGAGCGTCCTGCCGAGCTTGACCGCGCCTCGACCTTCGTGGATGTGACCGTGCAACGACAGCACCGGCCCGTACTCGAGGATTGCGTCTCGGATCGCGTGCGACCCGACCGGGATGATCGCCCGGCCACCGGAGACGTACGTCATGTCCGCGTTCAGCTGTGGTGCGCCGTCGAGATTCGAGTTGTATGGCGGGGCATGGAAGTTGAAGATCGCCCGCTTCGGATCCGCAACCGGCTCGACCAGGCCTTTGATCTTCATCCGGAGCTGGTCCTCCGGGAGCTCGCGGAACGTGTTCCACGGAGTCGGGTTGGCGTAGCCGGTCGACACCATGGAGAAGCCATCGAGCTCGATGGTGTTGCCCTCGCCCAGCTCGACGCGCTCGGCAGCGGCAATGATCGGATCGAGCTCGAAGATGTCATCGTTTGCGGGCGAAACCACGCACCGGATCGACGTGCCTTTGAGACGCTCGTCGGCAAGGGCCATCCAGCGCTCGACGTTGCCCATCATCTCGGCCTTGAACCGGGCATCGACCAGGGCGGGGTCGGCCTCCCAGGTCGCAACCTCATCGGGCGACAGCCGGATCGGGTAGTAACCCCGGTCGAGGATGCGCTTCTCCATCGCCTTGAGCTCGTCCTCGGTCGAGAGGACGTGGAGCTGATCCTGGAGCGTCAGCTCCCAGCGGCCGCCGCGATCGACGATCGGGACCATGGCCTTGCCGGTCATGTCGCCGCCCATGATCAGCACGTCGGCCTTGTGGAACGCACCCGCGTTGAGGAACTTGCGCCAGCAGACCTCGGATCCATGGATATCCGTCGCGAAGAAGACTCGCATCGGCGCTCTCCGCTGCCTAGTTGTGGCCCACTTCCTCGGGCTCGACGTACCACTGCTGGCGCTCGCCCACGGCCGCGCGCAGCTTCCAGCGTGCCGACTTGGGCGCGGCGTTGACCGCGTCGCGCAGCGCGGCGACCTGGGCCCGCGGGTCGAAGCGGACCGGACGCTCGCCGCCGATGTCGACGTCTTCGGGCACGAAGTCGGAGTCGAGGTACTGCTGCAGCTTGTCCAGGTTGCCCGTCAGGGTGCGCCACCAGCCCCAGTCGTTCGAGGTGAAGGACAGGATTCGGGGCAGGCTGATCGCTGCAAGGCCCTTGCTCGAGTCGACCTCGCCATCGTCCTGGCCGAGCGGATGCTCGGCGAGGAGGATGATCGCGTCGAGCACGTCCTTCTTGTTGATCTTGACAATCTGCAGCTTCGACAGCAGGAGCTCCGCGACGGGCAGCGTCGGCGTCGACTTGCCGAGCCGATCGCCGAACTCGAAGCGGTGGCACATCTCGAGCTTGTCGATGAGCACGTCGACTGGGCGCCGATGGCTCTCGTCGACGAAGTAGCCCTGGTGCTGGCCGAACAGCGCGTTGTGCCGCCGGTCGGGCGTGTAGCCCTCGCGCTCGAGGAGGGCGAACACGGCCTTGCGGTCCTTGCCGCGCGTGGCGAAGTCGATGTCGACCTCGCGCCGGCGAGTGCGGTGGGTCCACTCGGGGGCATGGGCGCGAACGGCCATGCCGCCCATCAGCCGGAGCAACAGTCCCTCCCGGTTCGCCGTGTCGACGATCCGCAGCGCCTCCGCCAACGGGTCGTCGAGGGTTCGGGGGCCCGGTTCCATCGCGGGCGGAGTATAGGCAGGCCACTCGTTTGAAAAACGCTTGCATCCCGTTAACGCCGCGGCGAAGATGACGCCCGACGATGCGCTCCGGGACCGGAGGCTCGGCGCCAAAGGAGGGTCGACGCTTCTCCGCCGCCTACCGTGCGGCGGGTGGCCCGTGCCCATCGTCACAACGGCCGCGCGCAGATGGATGACGCGCGCCAGAACGTGGAGGAGGACTTGACCACGACCCGCTCATCGCCCCGGCTCCTGACGCTCGGGGCGGCTCTCGTCTTCGTCGCCGCGGCGTGCGGCGGCGGCACCGCGACGACTCCCCCAGCCACAGGTGGCACCGGCGCCGTCGACTGGACGCCGGACGCAACGCTCCTGGCCGCCGCGAAGACCGAGGGCACCCTGAACGTCATCGCGCTGCCCCGCGATTGGTGCGGCTACGGCACGATGCTCGACAATTTCAAGGCGAAGACCGGCCTGACTCTCAACGAGATCACGCCGAATGCCGGGTCCGGCGACGAGATCAACGCCATCAAGAACAACCCGAGCGGCGGTCCGGGCGCCCCCGATGCGGTGGATGTCGGCTTCTCGTTCGGCGATTCCAACAAGGCGCTCTTCCAGCCGTACAAGGTCGCGACGTTCGATTCGATCCCGGCCGACCAGAAGGCCGCCGACGGTTCGTGGTTCGCCGACTATTACGGCGTCCTCTCGTTCGAGATCAACAAGGACGTCATCAAGGGCGACAACCCCAAGGACTGGAAGGACCTGCTGGATCCCAAGTACGCGCACTCGGTTGCGCTGGCCGGCGATCCCCTGAACTCCAACCAGGCCATCCAGTCGGTCGAGGCGTCGGCACTCGCCAACGGCGGGTCGCTCGACAACGCCCAGCCGGGCCTGGACTTCTTCAAGCAGCTCGTGACCGCCGGCAACTTCGTGCCGACCGTTGCCAAGCAGGGCAGCCTCGTCAACGGCGAGACGCCGATCGTCATCACCTGGTCGTACCTGGC
>CAYXVP010000072.1:0-9104 GCA_964468305.1 uncultured Anaerolinea sp.
GACCGCCACGGCGCGCGGGTTGCGGGTGATCATCGCCGGCGCGGGCGGCGCCGCGCACCTGCCGGGCATGATCGCCGCCAAGACCACGCTGCCGGTCATCGGCGTGCCCATGCCGACCAAGGCGCTCGACGGCCTGGATTCGCTGCTCTCGATCGTGCAGATGCCGCGCGGCATCCCGGTCGCGACGGTCGCCATCGGCAACGCCGAGAACGCGGCGCTGCTCGCCGCCGAGATCCTCGCGCTCTCCGACGCGGCCCTCGCACGCCGCCTCGAGCAGTTCCGGACGGACCAGACGCAGACGGTCCTCGACGACCCCTCGAACGCCGCGCCGCTGTGACCGACTCGAAGGGCTCCCTCGATGACCCGAGGTGGGAGCAGGGAATGCCGGTTCTCCACCGGCAGGGGATCGGCACGGGCAGGGCGCCGGACCGCATCCAGGAGACGAAGCCCACGCCGCTCCAGAAGCACTACATCAACCTCTCGGCGGTCGCGCTCGTGGCCGGTGCGCTCGCGATCACCGGCGTCGAGACCGGTATCCCGCTGTCGAGCCCGCTCATCAAGTTCTGTGCGCTCATCGGGGCACCGCTGTTCGTGATCACGACCGCGGACGCCGCCCTGCGGTTCTACCGCAGCGCACGCGCCTGGCTGCCGATCGACCGCCGCCGCGGCCTTTTCCGGCTCACGTGGGTCCTCGCCGCGCTCCTCGGCATCGGCGTCGTGCTCGGCTTCACCAGTCTCGTCCTCACCGCGTGACGGGTCGCGGCCCCGACGCCCGCTCGACCGACATCGCCTCCGGCGCGGGCGCGCCCGCCTGGCTGGGCCGGACGCTGAACAACTGCTCCAACTGCGGCGGCCCGCTGTCGTTCGGGCCGATCCCCGGCGAGGAGCGACCGCGGCTGGCCTGCGCGGCGTGCGGAGACATCGCCTACGTGAACCCGCGGCTCGTCGTGACCGCGATCCCGGTCACGGACGCGGGTGAGGTCCTGCTCCTCCGACGCGGGCTCGAGCCGGGCCGGGGCCTGTGGGCGCAACCGGGCGGCTTCCTCGAGGTCGACGAGACGCCGAGCGAGGGCGTGATCCGCGAGACGCTCGAGGAGACGGGGCTCATCATCGAGCCCGGCGAGATCGTCGGGCTGTACGCGCGGCTCGAGGCAGCGGTGGTCGTCATCGCCTACGAGTCGGCGATCGTCGGCGGCGAGGCGCGAACCGGGCCAGAGGCGCTCGACATCCGCACCTTCACCCCCGATGCCATCCCATGGCCCGAGATCGCGTTCAAGACGACGTGGTGGGCGCTTGTCGACTGGCTTGCCCGCCGCCGGCCGGATCTCGCGCCGCCGAGTGACATGCGTTGGGCGAGCGGAGCCGGCTAGCGCCCGGGCGGCCTACATCTCGGCGGCGAGCCGCACTCGCGTCGACCCGACGAGCCCGCCGGCCGCGTCGTACGCGTTCGCCTGTACGAGCAGGACCCCGGCTGCCAACTGAGTCGGGATCGCGAGCTCGACGTCGAAGCGGAGCGCCGGCCCGTGATCCCGGCCGTTACCTGCTGCCCCCGGAATGCTCACCGACGCCCAGCCGCCGATCTGTCCGTCGAGCGATTGGAGCGAGACGTAGACCCAGGTCACCTGCGGGGCGAAGACGTCGCCGTGGACGAACACGGTCGACGGGTGCCGGCTTGCCTGGATGCTGACCGGCCCGGGCTCGCTCGTTGCCGTGACGTCGGGCGGGAAGCTCCCCACGACGATCCGGAACGATGAGAAGTCGCGGCGTGGCGTCGCGGCCGGTTCTCCGCTCGACGTCCCGGGCGCGACCTGGCTCGCACCGGTCGCGACCGCGGCCGAGCCGCCCGAACCGGCTGAGCGCCCGCTCAGGCCGAGCGCCACGAAGCCGCCGAGGATCGCGATCCAGACGAGAACGACGATCGGGGGACGGCGTCGCTGGCCGCGGAGGCGGGCCGCGGCGAAATCTGCGCTCTCGGGCGCGAGCCCGCTCGTCCCGCTACCTCACCGGAGGTCGATGTAGATGTTCTTGGTCTCGGTGTACATGTCGATCGCGGCCATGCCCAGCTCGCGCCCGATGCCCGACATCTTGTAGCCGCCGAACGGCGCCTCCGTGTGGACCGAGCTGTTCGAGTTCACCGAGAGCACGCCGGCCTGGATGCCCTTCGCGGTGCGCAGCGCCTTGCCGATGTCGCGGCTCCAGACCGAGCCCGACAACCCGTACGGCGTCGAGTTGGCCAGCCTGATCGCCTCCGCCTCCGTGTCGAACGGAATCACCGACACCACCGGCCCGAAGATCTCCTCCTGGGCGATCCGCATGTCGTTGGACACGCCGTCGAATACCGCCGGCAGGAGATACGCCCCGTCGGCCAGCGCTGGATCATCCGGCGCCTCGCCACCGACGACGAGGTTCGCGCCCTCGCCCAGGCCGATCTCGATGTAGTCCCTGACCCGGTCGCGCTGCTTGAAGCTGACGAGCGTGCCAACCTCGGTCGCCTCGTCCGCGGGATCGCCGACCTTGACCTTGCGGGTTGCCTCGACGAAGAGCTCCACGACCTTCTCGTGTACCGGCCGCTCGACGAAGATGCGGGACCTGGCGCAGCAGTCCTGGCCGCAGTTGTCGAAAACGCTGTACGGCGATTCGGCCGCGAAGCGGTCGATGTCGGCGTCCGCATAGACGACGTTCGGCGACTTGCCGCCGAGCTCGAGGCTGATCTTCTTCACGTTATTCGCCGCCAGCCGCATGATCTCCTGGCCGGTGGTGGTCTCGCCGGTAAAGGCGATCTTGCCGATGCCCGGGTGCGCCGCGATCGCCGCGCCGGCGCTGCCGCCCGGCCCGGTGACGACGTTGATCACGCCCGGCGGGAAGCCCGCCTCCACCGCCAGCTCGCCGAGCCGCAGCGCCGTCATCGGCGAGTAGCTGGCCGGCTTGAGGATGCAGGTGTTCCCGGCCGCGAGCGCGGGCCCGAGCTTCCACGAGGCCATCAGCAGCGGGAAGTTCCAGGGCACGATCAGCCCGACAACGCCGATCGGCTCGCGCAGGGTCATGTCGAGGCCAGGCTTCGAGACGGGGATCGTCTGGCCGTAGATCTTGTTCGCCGCGCCGGCGTAGTAGTCGAACACAAGGCTCACGCCGACGATCTCGCCACGGGCGCTGGTGATCGGCTTGCCGGTGTTGCGGCTCTCGAGCTGCGCGAGCTCCTCGGTGCGGTCCTTGACCAGCGCGGCGAGCTTCGCGAGCGCTCGACCGCGCTTGCCCGCGGCCCAGCTCGACCAGCCCTTCGGCTCGTCGAACGCCGCCTGGGCTGCCTCGACCGCCCTGTCGACGTCCGCCTTGCCGCCGAGCGGCGCCGTCGCGATCGACGCGCCAGTCGCCGGATTGACGACCTCGAACGTCTGCCCATCGGCCGCGTCGACGGTCTCGCCGCCGATGACCATGCGCAGGGTCGAACGCTCGGTCGCCGGACCGCCGGCCGCGGCCTGCTGGATCGCCATCTGGATACCTCTGGAGCGGTTCACGAGCGCAGCCGGCGCCGCGTTCCGTTTGGTGACGCGAAGTCGCCGCGATCATACGCCCGGATCGGCGTCGAGCCCGTCGCAACAACCTGGTGCTCGAAGCGTCTCACGGGCGATGGCAGAAGACGCGACACCGACTGCGCTTCCTCCGGAACCTGCGCTTCCTCCGGAAGGGGAGCCCGTTCCGCCCGATAGGGGCGCGCAGCCTCGATCCCCGCGGCCGATCCTCATCGCCGCGGCCGTCCTGCTCCTCAGCCTGTGGCTGGTCGGGGAAGTTTGGGCGCACACGCTCGGGGCAGCCGTCGGAGGCTGCGGCGGCGGGTAGCCGCGGGACACGTTCTCGAGGTCGTGGCGGCCGTAGCATCCGCGGCACATGGCCGCATCGAGCGCCCTTTCGCCACCGAACCCGTCCGCGCCGGGCCCCAGGATCCGCCGCTGGGTGCTGACCTGGCTCATGTTCGTGGGGTTGATCGTCCTCACCGGAACGCTCGGCTACATCCTGTTCTTCGGCTGGTCGTTCAGCGACGCGGTCTACATGACCGTCATCACGCTGACGACCGAGGGCTACAAGGAAGTCCGCGAGCTCAACGACATGGGCCGTGCGTGGACGATCCTCGTGGCGGTTGCCGGAGTCGGCATCATCTTCGGCACGGTCGGGTTCGTCGCCGAGACGTTCGTGGCCGAGGCGCTCAGCGGGAGGCGGCAGCGACGACGGATGGCGGACACGGTGGCGGCGCTGAAGGACCACTTCATCCTGTGCGGCTACGGTCGCGTCGGCTCGACGGTCGCGCGCGAGCTCGAGCACGCCGGCGTCCCGGTGGTCGTGATCGACAGCTTCGCCGCCTCGACGGATCTCGCCGCCCGCGAAGGGCACCTCGTCGTCCATGGCGACGCGACCCATGACGACGTCCTCCTGGCGGCGGGCATTTCTCGAGCCAAGGCCCTGATCACGACGGTCGATACCGACGCGACGAACGTCTACGTCACCCTCTCCGCCCGATCGCTGAACCCGAAGCTGTTCATCGTCGCTCGCGCCAACGAGGAGGGCTCGGAGTCGAAGCTCCGCCAGGCCGGCGCGGACCGAGCCGTCTCGCCGTACACGCGGGCAGGGAGGCAGATCGCGGAGCTCGCGACGCGGCCGCGGGTGGCGGACTTCATCGACTTCGCCCTCTCACACGGCCAGCTCAGCTTCACGATCGAGGAGCTCGAGGTCGTCGCGGGCGGGCCACTGGAGGGCCAGACCGTGGCCGACCTGACCGGCCGCGGCATCCACGTGATGGCAATCGTCACCCATGGCCCGCGCCAGTTCGAGACGAACCCGCCGATGGACCGCGCGCTCGAGCCGGGCGACCAGCTCATCGTCAGCGGCACCGCCGAGGTCCTTCGCCCGCTGCGGGAATCCGTCTGAGGCGGGGGCTTGACAGGCTAGTACGTTAGGCGATATACCGTCCCACGTTATACCGACACCCGGTAGAGAGGGTCGGCCCCGAGCCGCCCCGCATGGGAGGGTTCGCTCAATGTTCCGTCGCCTCGTGGCTGGTGCCCTCGGCGCCAGTCTTATCATTGGCTTCACGCCATCTGCATTCGCAGCGGCAACGGTGACGCGTGGCGACTTCGCCGCCTTTGCTGCGGGGGCCGGGCTGCCGATCACGGGCCGCGCCCAGATGGTCCGCACCGCGGACGGGAAGACGATCGTCAGCGTGCACCTCGAGGGCCTCGCCGCCGGCGTGACCTATGCATCGCACGTCCACAAGCAGGCCTGCGCCGACGGTCAGGCCGACGGCCACTATCGCTTCGACCCCGCCGGCGCGGCGACGCCGCCCAACGAGATCTGGCCCGGTCCCTTCACGGCAAACGCAGCAGGCGTCGGGAACGCCGATACGAACGCCGCGGGAACCGCCGGCCCGGGAGCCGTGTCCGTTGTCGTCCACGCCCCGGGCGGGGCCAAGATCGCCTGCGCGGATCTCGGCTGATGCGCTCGAGGATTGGCTCCGGACGCCTGATCCCGGTCTTCGCCGGCCTCGCCGGCCTGGGCTGGTTCTGGTTCGCGATCCTGCTCGGGGCCGCCGCGCGCTCGGGCCAGCTCGGCGCGCCCGTCCCTGCGCCTGCGCCCTGGCCACTATGACGTCTGTCGATATACTCACGGGCGTTGGCTGCCGACACGACCGGTGCCGCGGGAAACTCGGGGAGGCCTAGCCACAAGATGCCGGACTCCAACCTCGACCTCGGGCGGTTCGCCGAGCCGAGCCTGCTCATCCTGGTCAGCCTGAGCGATGGGCCCAAGCACGGCTACGCGATCATGACCGACGTCGAGGCGGGCACCGGCCGCCCGCTCGGGCCCGGGACGCTCTACGCCGCGCTCGCGCGGCTCGAGGAGCGCGGCCTCATCGAGGCACTCGCGCCCGTCGACCGTCGGCGGCCGTACCGGCTGACCGGACTCGGTGCGACAGCGCTCAAGGACCAGCTCGCGAGCCTCGGGGCGTTCGCGAAGCTCGGGCTCAGCCGGCTGGCCGACCGCAAGTGATCGGCCTGCTCCTGGCCATCTACCCAGCGGCCTGGCGCCGGCGGTATGGCGAGGAGTTCCAGGTCGTTCTGGAGTCGCGGCCGCTCGGCCCATTCGACGTTGCTGACGTGCTCCTCGGAGCGCTGGATGCGCGGCTCGCCCTTCGGTTCGCCGAAGTGAAGGCCGCGAACGGAGGACGGTTTCCAATGCTGCGAATTGGCCGGTTTGGCGCGATTCTTGGCGGTGTGCTGTGGTTCGTCGGCCTCGCGGTCGCGAGCGCGGCCGAGGGTGACGACGACACGCTGTGGATGGCCCTGATCCTGGTCGGAACCATCGGCCTCCTATTGGCGCTGGCGGGCCTGAGTGCCTTCCAGGCACACCGCGAGCCGAGGCTCGCGTGGGTGGCATTCGGCATCCCTGCCATCGGCTCCGTCCTCTCGATCGCGGGGCTCGCCGGGATGGGCCTGACGGGCGATGCACCGTTCATCGCGTCCTGGTCGCCGTGGAGCATCTGGGTCCTCGGGCTGCTGACGACGCTCCTAGGTTCGATCCTCTTCGCGATCGCCACGATCCGGGCGGCGGTCTTCTCGGAGCGCGCTGCGATCGCGCTCGCCGTGTCATCGGTCGTCCTGATCGGGGTCGCCTTCGGTTTGACGGGCAGGACGGACAACTTCACGGACAAGCTGGTTCTTGCGTCTTCGGTCGGCGCGTTCGCCGCGAGCTGGGTGTTGCTCGGCGTCAGCGCGCTGCGTCGCGGCCCGATCCGCGCGGTGATCGCGGGATGAGCGCTTCAGGCCTGGAGATCGCGTCCGAGCTCGAGATTGAACGCGAGCCCGCCGCGGTCTTCGCGCTCCTCGCCGACACTTCGAGCTTCAAGGCCGTCGATCCGGCGCTCGTCGAGCTCGAGCCTGATGGGCCGCTCGTCGTGGGGATGACCGGTCGGTTCGTGCATCGACGAGCCGGGGTGCCGGCCCGGTCGACGTGGCGGGTGACGGAGCTCGAGCCGCCGCGGCGGCTGACCGTCGAGATCCGGGGCAAGGGTTACGCCATGACCGAGGCAGCGGATCTCGAACCGACCTCGCGCGGCACGCGGGCGACGTTCGTGGACCGTGTCTGGCCGACTTCGTTGCCGGGTCGGATCTTCGTGGCCCTCTCCGGCGGGATCATGCGACGCGACCTGCACGCTCGCGCCGCCAGGCTGAAGGCGATCCTGGAGGCCGAGCCTTAGAAGTAGTTCACGGTGATGCCGCCGTCGACCACCATCGCGGCGCCGTTCGTCCACTTCGACTCGTCGCTGGCGAGGTAGATCGCCATGTTGACGATCTCCTCCGGCTTGCCGAAGCGGCCGGTCGGGTTGCGCGCGAGGCGGATCCGCTTGGCCTCCTCGTCCTTGACCAGCCAGCTCATCAGCAGGGGCGTCTCGACCGGGCCGGGGCAGATCGCGTTCGTCCGAACGCCCTTCGGCGCGAACTGCACCGCGAGCGACTTCGTCAAAGCGAGGACGGCGCCTTTCGAGGCCGTGTAGGCGTCCTGCGGGTTCGAGCAGCCGACGAGGGCCACGAAGCTCGAGATGTTGATGACGGAGCCGGAGCCCTGCTCGAGCATCTTCGGAATCGCGTACTTGCAGCCGAGGAACACCCCGCGGACGTTGACCGCCATGACGCGGTCCCAGTCGTCGACCGCGGTGTCGATGACCGAGTGGTCGGCCTCGGGCATGATCCCGGCGTTGTTGTAGAGCACGTCGACCCGCCCGAACGCCGCGATGGTCTCGTCGACCATCCGCTTCGCGTCGGCCTCCTTCGAAACGTCCGCGACGACGGCGACCGCCTGCCCGCCCGCCGCTTTGACCTCGTCGACGACCGATTGCGCGGCCGGCTCCGTGACGTCCGCCACGACGACCCTCGCGCCCTCCGCCGCGAACATGCGCGCCGCGACGCGGCCCATCCCGCTGGCCCCGCCGGTGATGATCGTGACCTTGTCCTGCAGCCGCATCCCTACGCCTCCTTCGATGCTGAGGCGCTGATGCTAGGGCTCAACCGCGTTCGAGATAGCGCTCCCGCTCCCAGTCGTGGACCACCGAGTCATACATCTCCTGCTCGACCCGCGCCGCGTTCAGGTAGTGGTCGACGACGTCCTGGCCGAAGATCTCGACCGCCGCCTTCGAGCGCTCGAGCTCCCAGATCGCCTCATAGAGGGCCCGCGGCATGCGCTGGACGCCCTTGGCGACGTAGCCGTTGCCCTTGAACTCGTCGGCGAGCTTGAGGCCATGCTCGATCCCGTACAGGCCCGCGCCGACCATCGCCGCGTAGGTGAGGTATGCGTTCATGTCGCCGCCGGGGAAGCGGTTCTCGACGTGGAGCCCGTCGCCATGGCCGACGAGCCGGAACCCGGTCGTGCGGTTGTCGCGGCCCCAGACGACGTTCACCGGCGCCCACGACAGCGAGGCGTAGCGCTTGTAGGAGTTGATGAACGGCGCGATGAACACCGCCAGCTCGCGCGACAGGGCCATCATCCCGGCCACGAACTGGCTGAACTGCTTCGACATGCCATACGGCAGCTTCGCCTTCTCGTCGCTCGTCAGCGGCCGGTCGCGGGCGACGTTCCAGATCGACATGTGGAGGTGGCCCGACGAGCCCGTCCAGGTGTGGTCCGGCTTGGCCATGAACGTCAGGCCCCAGCCGTTGAGGTAGGCGATCTCCTTCGCGCCGTGCTTGAAGAGCACGCTTCGGTCGGCCGACTCGAGGACGTGGTCGTAGCGGATGTTGACCTCGTGCTGGCCGGCGGCGGCCTCGCCCTTCGAGAACTCGATGGGAATGCGGGCCTCGGTCATCTGATTGCGGAGCAGGCGATGGAGCGGCTCCGCCTTCGTCGCCTGGAGGAGGTGGTAGTCCTCGTTGTAGGTCCCGAAGCGCTTCGGGACGGCGTAGCCGTTGTCGGCAATGTCCTGCCACGAGTCGCGCAGGACGTAGTACTCGAACTCGCTGCCGGCCTTGACGGCGAAGCCGGCCTTCGCGGCCTTGTCGACCTGGCGCTTCAGGATCGTCCGGGGCGAGACCGGGATCTCGTGGTGGGTCTCCTCGTCGATCGTG
>CAYXVP010000073.1:0-8974 GCA_964468305.1 uncultured Anaerolinea sp.
CGGCGGCGGCCCGGCGGCAGGCCCGAGCTCGGCGAAGGTCGCGAGGCCGTCGCCAGCGGCGATCCAGAGCACGGCCGTCCACCAGTCGTCTGCGGGCGTCGCCGGGCGACTCATCCCGGCCTGGAGTCGACGCTCGCCGGCCCGCAGCTCCTGCTCACGCAGGAAGGATGGCCCGGGAGCGGGCAGGCGCGAGCTCAGCTGGGACCGGGTTCCGTGGGCTCGGCGGCCTCGGGCGGCAGCTCGCGATTGGCAGCGGCCTGCGCCGCGCGGGCTTCGAGCTCGGCGTCGATCGCGGCAAGCTCCAGCTTGAGCATCTCCTGCTTCACGGCCGCGGTCGGCGGCTCGATCTTGCCGCCGCTCTCCTCCTCCTCGGCCGAACTGTCGCCGGTGAGCCACGAGGTCAGCCTGCGCGGCTTCACGCGCCGCACTCGCGACACGGCCGAAGGGTCGATCTGGGTCACGCCGAGGATGTCGCCCTCGGCCGAATCACGCAGCTGGGCGCCGCACGACGGGCACGTGGCCGCCTCGACGGGCACCGTGGCGGAGCACCACGGGCAGGTGGTCGTCTCGCCGCTCGGTTTGCTGCGGGCTGGGCTCATCGGGTCGCTACTCCCATTCGATCGTTGCCGGTGGCTTGGACGAGATGTCGTACACCACGCGATTGACTCCCGGTACCTCGTTGACGATACGGCTGCTGATCTTCGCCAGGACCTCGTACGGCAGCTTCGCCCAATCGGCCGTCATGCCGTCCTCGGACGTCACGGCACGAATTGCTACCACGTTCGCGTACGTCCGACCATCCCCCATCACACCCACGCTCCGGACCGGGGTGAGGATCGCGAACGACTGCCAGACGCTGCGGTACAGACCCGCGGCCTTGATCTCGTCGATCACGATCCAGTCCGCCTCACGCAGGGTGTCGAGCCGCTCGGCCGTGACCTCACCGATGATCCGGATCGCCAGGCCCGGTCCGGGGAAGGGCTGACGGTGAACCATCGCCTCGGGCAGCCCGAGCTCGCTGCCGACGGCGCGGACCTCGTCCTTGAACAGGTACCGGAGCGGCTCGATCAGCTTGAAGCGCATATCGGCGGGCAGGCCGCCGACGTTGTGGTGGGTCTTGATCTTCTGGGCCGCCTTGGTCTCGGCCGTGGCGCTCTCGATGACATCGGGATAGAGCGTGCCCTGAGTCAGGAAGTCGATCTGGCCCAGCCGCTCGGCTTGCTCCTCGAACACGCGGATGAACTCGTCGCCGATGATCCGGCGCTTCTGCTCCGGGTCGATCACCCCGGCGAGGCGGACGAGGAAGCGCTCGCGGGCGTCGATCATCACCAGGTTCATGCCGAGGTTCTGCTCGAACGTCGTCCGCAGCAGCTCCGATTCGCGCTTGCGCATGAGCCCGTGGTCGACGTAGATGCAGAGGAGTCGATCGCCGACGGCGCGATGGACGAGCGCCGCGGCCACCGCCGAGTCGACCCCGCCCGACAGCGCGCAGATGACCCTGCCGTCCGAGCCCACGGCGCGGGCGTGCTCGTCGACGCGGCGGCGGATCTCGGCCACGGTCGACTCGATGAATCCCGCCGGGGTCCACGACTGGCGGATGCCCGCGACGCCGACGACGAAGTTGCGGAGGACGTCACGGCCGCGCGGTGTGTGCGCAACTTCCGGGTGGAACTGGATGCCGTACAGGTGGCGGGCCGGGTCGGCGAGGCCGGCGAAGGGCGACGAGTCCGTCTGCGCGGTCGCCCGGAAGCCCTCGGGCAAGGCAGTGATGGAGTCGCCGTGGCTCATCCACACCGACTGCGTCCGGTCGAGCCCCGTGAACAGGCCGTCCTCGTCGCCGATGACCACCGTCGCCGGGCCGTACTCGCGCTTCGGGGTGGGCTGCACGGTGCCGCCGAGCTCGTTGGCCATGAGCTGCGCGCCGTAGCAGATGCCGAGGACGGGCAGGCGGCCACTCCAGATCGCGGGATCGGGCTTCGGCGCGTCCTCGTCGTAGACGGAGTTGGGGCCGCCCGAGAGGATCACCGCTGCGGCCCCACGGTGCTCGAGCTCGGCGAGCGGCGTGTCGTGCGGGAGGAGCTCCGAGTAGACGTTGAGCTCCCGGACGCGGCGGGCGATCAGCTGCGCGAACTGGCTGCCGAAGTCGAGAACGGCGACGAGGCCCTGACGCTCGCCGGCGGGCTGATCGGCGGCGGTCCGCTCCGGGCCGGGTGCGTGGAGCGCGGTCTCGAGATAGGCCTCGACCTCGGCGTCGTCGGGGGCGAGGACGCGGTGACCGGCATTCGCCGCCGCACCGTGGACCGTCCTGCCCTTGCCCGTCACGCCCGATCGAGTCCCTCGCTTCGCCGCCGTCGGACACGCCGGCCGTCGGCCCAATCTTACCGGCCCCTCGGGCGGTCGGCCGCGACGACCGGTATCCTTCCCCGCTGCATGGCCGACCGAGGGGGCAGCGCCCGGACGCGAGCCGCCGCCGTGCTCCTGGTCTCCAGCCTGACCATTGGTCTCGTCGCCTGTTCGGCGACGCCATCCTTGTCGCCACTCCCCACGCCCACGGCCGGGTTGCCGACCGAGGAACCGACGGCGTCCCCGACCGAAACGGCCGCCTTGCCGACGCTGGCCCCGACGCCCGCGCCGACGAGCTCCTCAGCCGCGCCGGCATGCAGCGCCGTGGATCTCAAGGCGTCCCACGACCTCGTCGAAGGCGCCGCTGGCTCGCGGCTAACCACCATCGTGCTGACCGCCGCGACGACGTGCTCGCTCGACCTGTATCCGGCGCTGGGAATCCGCGACGCAGCCGGCACCGAGCTCGTGGGTTCGACGACGACGGGCTCCGGCCAGATCGACCTCGATCCCGACGTCACCTACTCGAGCGACGTGCGCTTCGCCAACTGGTGCGGCCCGGACCCGAGATTCCCGCTCGCCCTCGTGATCCGGATCGGCCCGCGGGAAGTCGAGGTCACCGGTTCGTCCTTCCCGGACGTGGGCGACATGCCACCGTGCAACGGCGTCGGCGGTCCGCGGCTCGAGTCGGGCCCGTGGACGGCCACTCCCTAGGTTCGGCGCTTACGCGGTGACGATCCGCCGCAGCCGGAATGCCGGGCCACGGCCGAGCCGCTCGGCCGGCGTTCCGTACCTGAGGATCAGCGCGCGGACCGCGCGCTGGGCGTCCGGGCCATCGAGCGGCTCGGCGACAGCGTTCGCCCAGATCACGTCGCCGACCACGACGCCGCAGCTCGGGTCGGCATCGAGGTTGCGGGCCCAGTCGGATTCGGGCGTTCCCGCCGCGACCAGCAGGGAACCATCCGGCTCCTGGACGTAGCCGAGCGCGACTTCCACGGGTTTGCCCGAGACCCGTCCGCGCGTGGTGAGGCGGATTACCTTGCCCCAGCCGGCGAGCTGCTCGCCGAGCTCATCCACCGCTGGCTCAAGCGCCAGCGCGGTCGCGCGGCCGCATCAGCCCCGGCGCTCTCAGCGCGACTTGCCCTGCCAGCTCTTGCCTTCGGTCTGCACCGCTGGCGCGTACACGAGCTCGACCTGCTGCATGTCGCGCAGGGTCCGGGCGCCCAGTGCCGCCATCGATTGGCGCAGCGCGCCGACCAGGTTCTGCGAGCCGTCGCTCACCGTCGCGGGGCCGAGCAGGATCTTCTCCAGCGAGCCGACCGTGCCGACCTTGATGCGCGTGCCGCGAGGCAGCACGGGCGACGGCGCGGCCATGCCCCAGTTGACACCCCGGCCAGGCGCCTCCGAGGCTCGCGCCAGCGGCGAGCCGAGCATCAGTGCGTCCGCCCCGGCGGCGATCGCCTTGGCGAGCTCGCCGCCACGCCGCATCCCGCCGTCGGCGACGACCGGCACGTACCGGCCGGTCTGGTGCAGGTAAGCGTCGCGAGCGCCGGCGATGTCTGCGACGGCGGTGACCTGTGGCACGCCGATGCCGAGCACCTCGCGGGTCGTGCAGGCGGCCCCGGGGCCGACGCCGACGAAGACCGCCGCGGCGCCCTGCTCCATCAGGAGGTACGCCGCCTCGGCGCTGGTCGTGTTGCCGACGGCGACCGGGATCGGCATGAACCGGGTGAACTCGCCGAGCGACAGCGGGTCGTAGCCGCTCGCCAGGTGGCGTGCCGACGACACCTGCGACTGGACGAGGAACAGGTCGGCCCCGCGCTCGGCGCAGAACGGGCCCCAGCGCCGCGCCGCGGCCGGGGTCGCTGCGACCGCGGCCTTCGAGCCGGCTTCGTGGACCTCCCGGATCCGAAGCGCGACCAGCTCCTCCCGGATCGGCGCCGTGTACGCCTCCGAGAGGACGGCCTGGACCGCTTCGTCGGCCGCCGTCGCGATCCGCTCGAGGACGCCGCTTGGGTCCTCGTAGCGCGCCTGGACCCCTTCGAGATTGAGGACGGCGAGGCCGCCCTGCTTCGCCAGCGCGCCCGCGAAGGCCGGGTCGACGACGGCGTCCATCGCCGCGGCGAGGATCGGGATCGCGAGCTCGATGCCGCAGAACGATTGGCCGAGCTCGACGTCGTTCGGCTCGATCGTCTCGAGCCCAGGTGCGAGGGAGACGTCCTCGAAGCCGTAGGTCTGGCGCAGGGTGTCGGCCTTGGAGCGGAACGCAGGCAGGCGCTCAGTCGTCGAGGCCTGGGTCCGCTGGTCGATCACTGGCGAGGGCTCTCCTCCGGCGACGGTGGCGGAGAGTCTAGCAAGCGGTAGTGACCGGCCTTGGCCGGGTGGTCGACGAGCCACTCGACCATGTCGATCGCGCGCTCGTAGGCGGGCCAGACGACGAGCGCCCTGGCCTCGTCGGGCAGGAGCCAGCGCCGGTCGTCGTGCTCGATCGAGAGCGCGACCGTCGCGCTGGGGCGCACCCGTGCCGCGAACACCGCCTCACACCAGACGGCATCGACAGTCCGCTCGTGAAACCAGTTGACGAGGTCCGTCTCGAAGACGGCCTCGAGGTCCGATGCGCCGAGGCCGGTCTCCTCGCGGACCTCGCGGAGTGCTCCATCGACGACCCGCTCCCGAGCCTCGAGCCGGCCGGTCACGCACTGCCAGACGCCGGCATAGAGCCGGCCCGCGGCACGTCGGATCAACAGGATCTCCGGCCGACCCGCCGCGTCGAGCCGAAACAGCCAACAGGCCACGAGATCGGGCCGGAGGCTCACGGTCGCCCGACGCGGCCCGTCGTCGCCGCGAGCCAGGACGTCATCCGGTGGGCGGGCGACCGGCCACGCAATCCGCGCAGCGCCCAACGATCGTCACGTGCGAGAGGTCGACGAGGAAGCCGCGGTTGCTCCGAAGCCGCCGCGTGATCGCCACTACGTCGGCGCCGTCGAGCTCCCAGAAGCGGCCGCAGCTGTCGCAATGGATGTGGCCGTGCTCGCGCTCGGGCAGGACGTGGTACTCCTCGCGGCCGTCCGCTCCGTGGCCGTGCCGGACCAGCCCGAGCTCCTCCAGGACGTCGAGCGTCCGGTACACCGTGGACGGCGTGGTGGTCGGATCCAGCTGGCGACAGCGCTCGATCAGGTCGACGGCGCTGATATGTCCCTCCGTCCCGGAGAGCACCTCGACCACCGTCCGTCGCTGCGGCGTCCAGCGCTGGCCTCGCGCGCGGACGAGCTCCCTGACGTGTGACCACGACGGCTGCGCCATCTCGGAAGCGTACGACTGATCCCCGACCGCTTGATTCACGTAGCAGCAGGTGCAACCTGCTCTTCTTGCAATGTCTTGCAACAGATTGGGGACGACAGTATCCTCGGCTGACCGACCCGGGAGGTGGCCATGATCTCGGCCGCGACAGCGCTCTTCAGAAGCGATCGACGCCTGCGCGGTCGCCTGCTCCGGATCTACGGCGTCCTCTTCGCCTTTAACGTCGGCGCCTGGGCAATCACCCTCCTCGCCTCCGCCCGGTACCCGATCCTCCTGCCCGCTGCCGTCCTCGCCTATGGCTTCGGCCTGCGCCACGCCGTCGACGCAGATCACATCGCGGCGATCGACAACACGACCCGCAAGCTCATGCAGGACGGCCAGCGGCCAGTCGGTGTCGGCCTGTTCTTCTCGCTCGGGCACTCGACCATCGTGGTCGCGATGTCCCTGCTGATCGCCATCTCGGCGAGCTTCCTCGCGGACCTGCCGACGTTCGAGGACATCGGCGGGCTCATCGGAACGGTCGTCTCGGCGACCTTCCTGCTGATCATCGGGTTCATCAACCTCGTCGTGCTGATCGACATCTACAGGATGTTCCGGCGCGTCTCGGCGGGCGGCACCTATGACGAGGAGTCGTTGGAGGACTTCCTGCAGAACCGGGGGCTCCTCGCCCGCCTGCTCCGGCCGGCGATCCGGCTCGTCCGGAAGAGCTGGCACATGTACCCGCTCGGGGTCCTCTTCGGGCTCGGCTTCGATACCGCCAGCGAGGTCGCGCTCCTCGGCCTGGCGGCGAGCGCGGGCGGCAGCGGCCTCCCGGTGCCGTACATCCTCGTCCTGCCCGCGCTCTTCGCGGCCGGGATGTCGCTCGTCGACACGACCGACGGGGTGCTGATGCTCGGCGCCTACGGCTGGGCCTACGTCAAGCCGATCCGCAAGCTCTACTACAACCTCAACATCACCCTGGTCTCGGTGCTGATCGCTTTCCTCATCGGCGGCATCGAGGTGATCGGCCTCCTCGGCGAACGGCTCGGCCTGACCGGCGGCATCTTCGACGTGGTCGGCGGGCTGGACTTCGGGCTCATCGGCTTCGGGATCATCGCGATCTTCGTCGCCAGCTGGCTGATCTCGACGATCATCTATCGCCGCAAGGGATACGACGATCTGCCGGTCACGAACGTTCGCGGCGTCTCCGCGCCAGGCTGACGAGGGCGGGTCGCCTCAGAGGCTTTCGTTGCGCCGGCGCCGCGCGCCCAGCTGGGTGCCGAGCCAGGCATAGAAGGTGCACACGGCCGCGCTCGCGACGAGGATGACCACCGTCGTGACCGCAACCTGGCCGTAGCCCCCGTTCGCCGGGTTCAGGAATGGATACGGGTACCAACCGACGATCGCGCCCCGGACGAGCGTGTACACGAGCCACGCCAGCGGGTAGAGCAGCCAGCCGAGGGACCGGCGCCAGCCGATGGGGACGGACGGCGGGTCGATGAGCCAATCGAGAACGATCACGACCGGCGTGAGCTCGTGCAGCGCGACATCGACCCACGGCAGCTGGAGCCCGACGTCGACGCCCTTCAGGAGCGCGACGACCACCACGTAGGTGACCGTCAGGTAGACCGTCGCCGCGCCTCGCAACCCTTCGAGCCCCGCGGGTCGGTGGCGGCTCCCCTGAGCGGCGAGGACGAGCAGCACGGCGACGCCGATGAGGTTGCTCTGGATCGTGAAGTAGCTGAAGAAGTTCACGACGTCGAGGACGCCCGCGTCGGCGAGCGTCTTCGCCTGGACGACAATCGCGACGATCGCCACGAGCGCCGTCGCACCGCGGATGAGCCGCCACAGGAGCATCACCCCCGCATCCCCTTTCTAGATCCGCTCGAACCGATCGACCGGCAGCACGAAGACCGTCGCGCCGCCGACCTCCACCTCGAGCGGGTACGGCATGAAGAACTCGCCCGGCTCCATGATCGGTGGCATCGGATTGACCACCTGGGTCCGCGAGGTGCAGTGCTCGGCGATGATCCCCAACGCGTCGTCGACCCGGTCGTCCTCGACGCCGAGCACGATCGTGGCGTTCGACTGCTTCAGGAACCCGCCCGAGGAGTGCAGCCGCGTGGCGCGATAGTCCCGCTCGAGGAGCCCGTCGACGAGGGCCCCCGCGTCCTCGTTGTGGATGATCGCGAGGATCAGCTTCACGGCCGGGAGTATACGGTCGGCCCTGCCCGATTCCGGCTCGACGACCGGTCGATCGCGTGTTCGATTGACGACCCTCCCGGCTCGTGTACGATCGGCCCGCCTTGACCCCCGACCCCATGCTCCTCGCAGCGATCCGCGCCGTGGCGCGAAGCGACGACCCCGACGCCACGCTCGACGAGCTGCTCGAGATCACGCTGCGCGCGACCGGCGCCGAGCGCGCAGCCGCGTACCTCTGGGACGACGATCGGGGCGGGCTCGCGGTCGCGGCGGCTCGCGGCTACGAGGACGACTCGCTCGAGGCGCTGGAGGGCGCTGCCGCCGCTGAGGGCAGCCCGGTCCAGCTCGCCGCCCAGGAAAGGATCCAGGCCAGTGGCCAAGCGGGGACGGACGGCCGTATGACCTCTGCCTGGCCCGTCGTCATCGGGCGCGAGGGCATCGAGGAGCCGGTTGGGGCGCTCTCTGTCGAGGCGGACGGAAGCCCGTCGGACGAAGCCTCGGAGCGCGTCGCCGCGATCGCCGATCTCGTCGCCGTCGTCGTCGATCGCGCCCGGCTGGCGACGAACGCCGCGGAACGAATCGATTGGGCGGAGCGGGTCTCGAACTCGGACATGCTCACCGGCCTCGCCAACGCACGCACAATCGAGCGGGTGATGGAGCTGGAGATCGCACGGGCGGCGCGCCAGGATGCCGAGCTCACCATCGTCCTGTTCGACGTCGACAACCTTACCGGCTTCAACGACGCCAACGGACGCGCCGCCGGCGACGACGCGTTGCGCGAGGTCGCCGCCGTCGTCGGCGAGACGCTCCGGTTCGTCGATACCGTCGCGCGCTGGGGCGGCGACGAGTTCCTGGTCGTGGCTCCCGGGGCGAAGGGCACGTCCGTCGCCCGCCGGATCGTCGACGCCGTCGCGACGCGCGCCGGCGGGCCGGACAAGCGTTTCACCGTGTCCGCGGGCCTCGCCCGCTTCCCGGGCGACGGCAAGTCCAGCCACGAGCTGGTGCGCGCCGCGGAGGCCGCGCTGCGTGCCGCCCAGGCCGTGGGACCGGGCACGTTCGCCGAGGCGGCCCACGACGGCGGGGCGGGCGATGGCAACGGCACGGGCGTGACGTCGGGGTCCGCCGGGGGCTGATCCCGGTTGGGGCGCTGCAA
>CAYXVP010000074.1:0-8967 GCA_964468305.1 uncultured Anaerolinea sp.
CCGTACGCCAGCCTGAACGCCCGGTTGACCGTCGGTTCGATCATCGCCGAGCCGCTCGAGATTCACCACATCGGTGATCAGCGCGAACGCCGGCTCCGCGTCCGCCAGCTGCTCGAGGTGGTGGGGCTCGAGGCGAACATGGCGGGCCGGTTCCCGCACGAGTTCTCGGGCGGTCAACGCCAACGAATCGGGATCGCCCGAGCCCTCGCTCTGAGCCCATCGTTGATCATCTGGGACGAGCCCATCTCGGCACTGGACGTCAGCATTCAGGCCCAGGTCGTCAACCTCCTTCAGGAGCTCCAGCAGCAATTCGGGCTGACCTACCTGTTCATCGCCCACGACCTGTCCGTGGTCCGCCACCTGTCCGATCGGGTCGCCGTGATGTATCTCGGCAAGATCGTCGAGCTCACAACGCGAGATGCCCTGTACGCTCGGCCGCTCCACCCGTACACGATGGCGCTGCTCTCGGCCGTGCCGATCCCCGATCCGCAGACCGAGCGGCAGCGCCGCCGAATGATCCTGGTCGGCGACGTACCCAGCCCTTCTGCGCCCCCCACCGGCTGCCGATTCCACACCCGCTGCCCGTTCGCCCAGCCGCTCTGCCGGGACGTGGAGCCACGCCTCGACGAGGTCGAGCCGGGTCATCACGTCGCGTGCCATTTCTGGTCGGAAATCCAGGCTCGGGGTGGGACTCGGCAACTTCCTGTCGTGCCCGAGACGGGGGCCGCAGTGATCGCGTCCCCATTCGTCGGCGAGGACGAGGGCTTGGGTGCACTCCCCGAGTCGCCGCTCGAGGATCGCGGCGGCCCAGCCACGGAGCCCTCGAAGCCTGTCTGACGCTGCCGACGACCAGCACGCGGTTGGGACCTCGCAGCCGGGTCGAAGGGACAGTGTTACTGGCTGGCCGTGGCGAGGTCGGCAAGCAGCGAACCCGCCTCGCTGGCCAGGCGTTCTCCCTCGCCTCGCTGGATGTACCGCCAGCCTCCCGCGACCTCGTACTCCCCCTCCGCGAACGCGGCGGCTGTCGGGATGTACTGCAGGGTGTTGTCGTTGTACGCCGTCACCATCGTCGCGCCGAACGGCGATCCGGTTCGAATGGACATGCCGTGGGCGATGAACACCTCGCCGGGCAGCACGACGAGCGCAACGCCTCCGATCAGGAAGGCGAAGACCTGGGCCTGCCGCAGCTCATCGATGCGGCGCGCGACGATCAGGGCGTCCCCTGCCGCAACGACGGCGCTCGCGTCGCCAGCCTGAAGGGCCAGCTCGAATTTCTGTTCCAGCTGTCCTGCCGGCATCGCTTCGAGCGCGAGGGGAACCCGACGAGTCGCCACGCCGAGGACATCCGAATTGACCTCGGTCGCGTCCGCGAGGGCCAGCGAGACACCGCGAGCGAACCGGTTGCCCATCGCCACGGTGTCACCACGGCGACCGCGTGCCACCCACTTTCCGGTCCCGATGTCGCCGGCGCAACCCTGCAGGAACAGCATCGGCGCCCCAGCGCTGGCTTCGATGCGTTTCCGGGCCTGTCCAACGAAGTCGGCGGACACGTGGTCGTGGTTGTCGCCGCCGGCTGCGGTTGGGTGGCATGCGTAGCTGGCGATCATGGCAACGGACGTCCCGTTCCTGGCCCGCAGCCGAATTGTCATTGCATCCGGGTCGATCAAACCCTCCGGCAGCGCACGCATCCAGGCAGGCGGCCGGCCGTAGCGGTGGACCACCCGGCCACTCGGCAGGTGGGGTCGGCGATTCGAGGCAACTCGTTCAACCCGCCCACGCCCGACCTCGACCGCCACCGGCACCATCCGGTCGGCCGCCTCTGCGGCGGCCTGAGCCACCTTGGCGGCCACGTCGTCCGCATAGGCATCATCCATGACCCGCAGGCCGTGCGGTCGAAGGAGCTCCTGCAGATCCGCGCTGAGGTACGGGCCGCTGTGGGTATGTGAGGAGACGAGAACCACGTGCCCTTCTGGCGCCTCGGCGGCCCTGGCCGCACCCGCTCGGATCGCGCGGTGACTGGCTTCCAGGACCCCGACCACATCGAGACCGACGATCACGACCCTCGCAGCGCCTTGCTCGATGACGACAACGGTCGCCGTCAGGGGGTCCCATACCTCCCTGACCCGCGCCGTCAGGCTCAACCCGGCCGGCGTCCCGATGGGCTGGGTAATGTCCCGGCGCGCCGATCCCGCTCGCAGTTGACCGGTCCAGATGGTCACGCCGTTGGCCTTCTCGGATGGTGGCCGCCCCCGCCGTCAGGAGCGGAGTCGATGACATGATCCAGGCCAATACCATACCCAACGCTCAACTCATGCAGCACTCCGCCCGCCTCGAGGAGCGTTGTCACCTTGAAGATCACCGAAGTTCGCACCGTTCTCCTCACCGGTCCCTCGACTGAAGATCCTTACCTTCGAGAGAGCCGCAAACGACGCAGCGCGGCATACATCGAGATCCTGACCGACACGGAGCTGATCGGGATCGGGGAGACGTACGCCGGCTACTTCATTCCCGAGGCTGTGCCCGCAATCGTCGAGTTCTTCGCCCCGGTTCTCGTCGGCCAGGGCGTCGACAACGTCGCCGAGCTCTGGCAGCGGATGTACCAGACCGGAAACTACTGGTGCCGCGTCGGCCTGGGGGTCGCCGTGATCAACGGCATCGAGGCCGCCCTTTGGGATCTGAAGGGCAAGATGTACGGCGTCCCGGTCTACGAGCTGCTCGGCGGCCGGAAGCACGAGGCGCTGCCGGCGTACGCGACCGGTGGACCGAGCAACTACCCACTCGACCGGCTCGCGGACAAGATCGACTTCTACCTGTCGCTGGGCTTCCGCGGCTTCAAGATCGGCGCGGGTTCTCATGAGGAAACGGCCGAGGGCCCGGTCGATTTCGTGCCGGTTACCGCTTCACAGGCGGCGGACTTCGAAGGCCGAAAGGCCGAATTCGTTCGCCACCATGTCGGCCCGGACGCGTGGTTCTGCATGGACGGGCACATGGGCAACAACGTCGCGACGTGGGATCTCGGCGTGGCGCAGGCGGTGATGCGGGCCGTCGAGCCGTATGACCCGTTCTTCTACGAGGAGCCGCTGCCCTACACGGACCCCTGGAGCTACGCGGAGCTCTGCCGGACGACTTCGGTGCCCGTTGCAGGCGGCGAGTGCCTGACCGCCCTCTACGAGTGGCGCGTGTTTGCCGAGCAGGATGCTTTCGACATCGGACAGCCTGACGCCGCGTTCACAGGCGGTCTGCTCGAGTTCGGGCGCGTCGCCGCGATGCTCGATGGCCGCGGCCGCAAGGTGGCTACCCATTCCTGGGCCTCAGGCGGGGGGTTCATGCAGAACCTCCACGCGGGATTCGCCGCACCCAACACCGTGATCCTGGAGATCGCACCTGCCTACGGCGGGTTGCACAGCGAGGTCATCGCGGATGCGTTTTCGCTGAAGAACGGTCTGGTATCCCCGCCGGAGGCGCCGGGCCTCGGGATCGTTCTCGACGACCGGATTCGGGAGCGCTACCCCTTTGTGCCGGGAAGCGGCGAATTCAACAGCGTGCCCGGCAAAGTGCTCGTCGAATGAGCTAGGGCGACCTGCCCTCGCTCCTGCCCCTGACCGGCCGAATCGTTTGTCGGCGGCGCCTACACTGCACGGAATCTCCGCCATGGACGTGCAATGACCGCGCCGTGGACGAACGGCCGGGCGCGTCGCGGCGAGGAACGGGCTGAGCCGATGGAATCCACATCGCACGAGGTGGGGCAGGCATCTCGATCCAGCGAACCCGGCGGCGTGCGGCCCGAGCACCTCGGCTGGCGGACGATTCTGGTGACTGGCGGCGCGATCTTCGTCGTCCTGGCGGTCGTGATGCTTCAGACCGGCAATTCGAACCTCTACCCAACCGTCGTGCTGGTTGGCAGCTTCCTGGTGCCCGTGGTTTTCGTGGCGTACCTGTTCGATCACCTCCACGCGACGAGTCTGTCCTTCGAGGCCGTTACCTGGGCGTTTGTCCTCGGCGGGATCCTTGGAGTCATCGGCGCATCGATCCTCGAGCCGTACCTGCTGCCACGGTTCATCGGCCAGAGCGACACGCTGACGTTAGGTGGCGGTCTTGTCGTCGCCCTCATCGAGGAGTGCTCGAAGCTGGCGGCCGTCATGTACGTCGCGCGCCGCCTTCAGCACGGCGGCGCCCGCGACGGGCTGCTGCTCGGCAGCGCGGTCGGGATGGGCTTCGCCGCGTTCGAGAGCACGGGCTACGCCTTCACCGTGCTCTTCGCCACCGGCGGCAACGTGATCGCCTCGCTCCAGGAAACGATCCTGCGCGCGCTTGTCTCGCCGTTCGGGCACGGGATCTGGACCGGCATCGCCGCCGCCGCCCTGTTCGCGGCGAGTCCGGCTCGCGGCTGGCGCTTCGCACCACCCTCTGTCGGGCTCGCCCTGGCCCTCGTCGTTGTGCTCCACGGCGCATGGGATGGGCTACGCATCGGCGGTGAGGTGTCGATTCTCGGGCTGCCCGTCTCGACCTCGTTGGTCGCGGTGAGCATCGTCGGCGTCGTGGCGTTCGCAGTGGTCTACGGCATCGCGGAACGGCCAGGGATGGTTCGCAACCCGGCGTCAGGCTGACCCGACGACTGCGGCGGGCAGGCCCGCGGCTGCTGCACCGACATCGCCTCGGCAAGGGCGCGGGTTTCGATGGCGCGCCCGGAGGGATCCCGATGCGCGTTGCAAACCTTCGCGGTCGAGAGGGTCGACGAAGTGGCCGCCTGGGCGCCCCCGGGTTCCGGACGCCAGGGGCCGGCTGACCTAGATGCAGGAGGCGAGGAAATCGGCCTGCGCTTTGCTCGCCTTCGCAAAGGTCGCACTCCAGTCGTAGAGAAGGCCGAAGTGCCCGCCGTCGATCGACAAAATTGATTTCTGACCGGACGCGGATCGGTAGGCAGCTTCCGCGATCTCCGGCTCCGCGCCGGGCATCTCGTCGTCGGGCGCGATCAGCCAGAGGGAGGCCGCCCGGAGGAGCGGAACGCAGTGGCCGACGTGGAATGGCACGACCGTCGCGGGGATTTCCACCGTCGCCCGGTTGTGCCAGCCGGTTCCCGGTCGACCGCCGTAGTCGATGAACCACCGGAAGGCGGTAATGGGGGTAAGGTGCGATGCCAAGACCATCTGGTCGGGCGAGACGACCGCTCGCGGGCCGATGGTCTCGATCGGCGCCCCTTTCGGGCCTCCGGCCCTGTACAGGTCACGCAGGATCTCGAATGCTCCGCTCGACTCCTCGGGCGGCGCGCCGCCGCAGGCCGGAACCTGGGCGACGACCGCCCCAACGCGGTCATCGAAGGCGGCGGCGGCGAGCGCCGTGGCGCCGCTCATGCTGTCTCCCCAGATCGCCATGCGGTCCGGGTCCACTGTCGCGAGCGTCCCGACAAAGTCGAGGGCGTCCCGATAGCCCCGCAGCTGGGTCCACTCATTCAGGACGAGTCGCGGCTCCCCGCCACTCAATCCCAGCCCGCGGTTATCGAAGAGCAGGACGTTGAGCCCTGCCGAGTGGATGACCTCGGCGTACCGGTCGGCGACCATGCCCGTGGCCGTGGCCGAGAAGCCGTGGGTCATGACCACCGTTGGTCGCCGCTTCGCCCCGCCGTATTCGTGCAGCTGACCCCGAAGCATCGCGTCCCCTGACGGGAACTCGACGAGCCGTGGCGACTGGCCGGGCTGCCCTGTCACCGCCCGAGCCGTTGCTGCCACAGGATGTTCAGGATCAACCACTCATCGCCGCAGCGGGCGACGTGGAGGTAGTCGACGTACGGCGCCGACAGCACGCGCACGGACGCGCAGTCGCCGTACGCCTCGAGGATCGAGACATCGTACGGCCGATCGTGATGGGTGCCGTGGCCAGCAGCCGTCGCGCCGACCATCTCCTCGCGCGAGAGCGTATCCACCGTGCAGCCGGGCGGAGCCGCGTTGGTGCTCGTCGTCCGCTTGACCAACTCGGGATGGAGACAGCGCGCCATCCGCTCGGCGTCCCCGTCGAGCCACGATTCGATGTAATCGCGGGCGGCCGCCAGGATCTGCTCCCGGTCGGCCGCCGCGATCTGCCCTTCGGACTTCATGTCAGCCGCGCCCGACGACCGGCGCGACCATCCGGACCGGGCCGCCGGGCGCGAGGATCGAAGTCACGTCGATCAGCGTTCCAGCAGTGAGATCGGCCTGGACCTCCGCGGCCGACGTGATCGGATGGTTCGCGAGGTCGATCGAACCGGGCGATGCCTCGACGATCAAGACGAGGGTCCAGGCTCCCGAATACCCGGGGTCGCCGGGCGCAACAGGCAGCACATGGTCATGGCGAAGCACATCTGGCTGCCCAATGCAGTGGTGCTGCGTCGCCGTCGGGTCGAAGATGACGTAGAGGGGCTTGGTTGGCCGCGTGATGCCCGACATGTCCGGTCCGAGGCCGAAACACCCGAGCACGCCGCCATTGGGCTTCGAGCTGAACAGGGATGGCTGCAGGAAGAAGGTCACGCGGCCGTCGTACCAGGCGGGTTCGATCCCCAGGTTTCCGCCTGCGCCGGCGGCCACGGGTTCGACGGCCACCGCGGTCAGCACGAGCGCCGCCGTGAGCGCGGCTGCGGTTCTCCATCGCGAGACGAATCCTCGTGTATCCATGTCGATCTCCTCCGGCCTGAGCCATGCCAGGCAGTCGTGCGCCGGTTCCGCGGCCTGCCCGGGTGTCCGTGGCCGCCGGGAGCCGTTGCCGGTGACCCGGCTTGCCACGCAGCGAAAGCTAGGTTCGCGCCCTCACCGGGTCATCCCGGCTACCACGCAAACACCGGCCGGACTCGCGCCGCGAGTGGCGGTAACTACGCACGCGCGAGCCGAACGTCAGTCCGTGTGATCGGATCGAAGGCGGATCTCGGTCGCCCGGGCGGCGGCGCCGGCTCGGGCGGACCGACCTGACAGGTCGAGCTTCAGGTACGCGTTGGAGAGGTGGCGCTCGACCGTTCGCACACTCAGACCCGTTTGGGCTGCGATCTCCCGATTGCCGTGTCCTTTGGCCACGAGGGCCAGGATCTCGCGCTGGCGTGTCGTCAGCGACTCATCAGGGTTAGCCACGTCCTGGCGCTCAGCTGCCGAGACACCGATGAAGTCCTCGAGGAGCTCGAGGAACCGAGACCACGCCGGCTCGTCGGGCCGGATCACGTGGTTTCGACCGTGCAGCTGGACGAACCTCGCACCTGGGATTGTGGCGGCGATACGCGGGCCCCACGCGAATGGGGTGACGTGGTCGTCGTCGAGATGCAGGACGAGCGTCGGCACCCGGACTTGCCTGGCGTCTTCGGTAGCATCCAGCTCGCCAAATGCCTGCTCGAATCGAACCGCGTTCGCCGGCGAGGTCGTTGTGTTCATGAGCGCGTCGTAGGAGCGCAGCAGCCCCTCGTCGCCGTCCGGCACGAAGTTGAACGTCCAGAGCCGCCGGAACGCGGGGTTGTCACGCCCCCAACCCGTGCGCATCAGCGTCAGCGTTGCCTGCATCTCCTCGAGAGCCTCCGCCGTGGCGCCGCGCTTCGCCCACCCGACGAGATAGCCCCCGAGGATCACGAGGTGGCTCACCCGCTCCGGGTGTCGAACGGCGTAGCGGATCGCGACCGGGGCTCCCTGGGACATGCCAAGAAGCGCGAATCGCGGCAGCCCGGCCGCGTCGACCACGGCCTCGAGATCCGACACCCAGGCGTCCAGCGACATGTCGCCAACGTCCCAGTCCGACAGGCCGCAGCCGCGCTCGTCGTAACGGACCACTCGGTACCGCTGACCGAGGTCGCGCAGCCACGGCGCCCAGATCGGGCTCTCCCAGTCGTATTGGAGGTGCGTCAACCAGTGCGCCGCCCGCACGAGTGGGTAGCCGCGGCCGTGGGTGGCGTACGCGAGGCGCACCCCATCCGCTGTCGTGACGAATGCGATCCGTTGCTCGCCGAGGGGTCGCTGGCGGGGCAGGACCGAGCCGCTCTTCCGCATGGGGCGCTGGTAGCTCAACTCGACGCCGCGTCTAAGAGAATCGGGCCGCAATCGTACGCCGCGGTGAACCTGCCGCCGCCGACGTGCATGCCGACGTAGCGCCAGTTCGTGGCGCGCCCAGAGGGATCCCGACGCGCAGTGCAAACCCTGGCAAGGTGCTGCGTCTGGCGAGCGAGGAAATCAGGCACGCTTGTGGTGACCACTCGTGCGACCAATACTGCCCGGATGCTGATAGCCGGGCGCCTCGACCGTCTGCTCAGGGTCGAGCTCGCGCACGAAGAGGAGGCGGTCCACGCCGCAAACACCGACGTCGTCGCGGCTGGCACATGGGCGGCCCGCGACCACATCGCACACTTCGCGCTATGGCGGGAGCTGTTCCTGGAGCACGTTCACGCTGTGCTCGCGGGCGCCGTGCACGAGGCGCCGCCGGAAGACCTCGATGCGGTGAATGATCGCCAGCTCGCACTGGACCGCCAGATCCCGCTTCAGGACCTCATCACCCGATGGCAGGCCAGTTGGACGAGGCTCCTCTCCTGGCTGGCCGCGTGCTCCTCGGCGGACATCGAGCGTTCGCCCGAGTGGTACAACGCTGGCAGCGTGGCCGCTGCCATCGTTCGCAATAGCTACACGCACCCGATTGGGCACCTGGTCGACTTCCACTTCGAGCGTGGACGGCCGGACCGTGCGGCCGCCCTGGCGGACGAGGTGGCCGACGTGGTGTCCGAGCTGAGCGAGCTCGACTATCGGTTTCCCGCAGGGGTCCACACTTTCCGTGGCGTCGCGATGGCACTTCGCGGTCAGCCTGACGAGGCAATGCGAGCCCTCGGGCGTGCAGTCGCTCTCAGGCCCTTGCTCGGCCCGATGCTGCGCGACGAGGTTACGCTCGTCAGCCTGCGAGGTCGCCCGGACTTCGAGACCATGACGACGCCACCCTGACGTGTCAGTGGCCACACCCTCGAAACCCCTCGTACTCTCG
>CAYXVP010000075.1:0-8921 GCA_964468305.1 uncultured Anaerolinea sp.
CCCGCCTATCGCTGGGGCCTCATCCCCCACTGGTCCGCCTCGCCGAAGACCGGCAACCGGATGTTCAACGCGCGCGCCGAGACGCTCGACCGCAACCCCGCCTTCCGGTATGCCTTCTCGAAGCGGCGCTGCCTCGTCCCGGCCGACGCCTACTACGAGTGGAAGCGCGCTGGCAACATCCGCCAGCCGTACGCCATCGTGCGTCCGGACGGCCGGCCGATCGCCCTCGCCGGGCTGTGGGCGGGCTGGAAAGACGAGGACACCGGCGAGGTGATCCGCTCGTTCACGATCGTCACCGCTGGCGCCAACCAGATGATGGCGCCGATCCACGACAGGATGCCGGTCATGATCCCGGAAGAGGCTTGGGAGCGCTGGCTCGATCCCGGGCGAACCGCGGGGCCCTCGCTCGCCGAGCTCAAGGGACTCCTCGTTCCATCCGAAGAGAGCTGGCTCGAGATGTACCCGGTCAGCCGCCGCGTCAACGACGTTCGCAACGACGGGCCCGACCTGGTCGAGCCGATCTCACCGGCGGATGTCGCCGCCGGTGGCCAGCCGACCTCCGACAAGCCCGATCCGCGCGCGCCAGGATTCTTCGACGAGGAGGACGCGAGAAACTCCTCCTGAGCCCGCCGCGAGGCGTCCTTCCGGTGCCCTACCGCTTGACCGTGTCGACGGCCAGCGCCTTCGCGGTCGCCTTCCACGCCGCGGCTGAGCTCTCGCCCGCATCGAGGCGGGTCGCGAGCGCGGCGATGAGCCCGGCAAACGTGCCATCCCGGTCGATCGAGGGTGGCTCGATGACGATCGCCTCGGGCGCGAGGCTCGTATCGAGCTGGTCCCCGTGCGGGGACACGACGACGTATCCCGCGCCCGACCAGTTGGCCTCCGCTGCGGCCGGCGGAATCAGCGACGAATCGGGCGCGACCAGCACGATCGCTCGAACATCGGGCAGGTAGTTCAGCGCGAGGTCCAGGTCGGCGGCCTCGAGGCCATCCGCGCCGGAGCGGACGACTGTCGCGTGGCCCACGTTCGCGGCCGCCAGTTGCAGCAGGATTGCATCGCCGCTCGAGTCCGGCGCCGCGACCCCGACCATCTCGACCCTCGCTCCCGTGCCCGCGGCCCGCCGCGCCACCTCGAGGGCGAGCTCGCCATCCCGTCCCGCCGCTCCCAGGAACCCGACGACGATCACCACGCCAGCCTACCGGACGCGGAGGTGCGCGCCCGCCGCCGGAGCCTGAACCCGCCGCGAGATCGTGCACTCGCGGCGCGAACGGGGCAGACTGGGCGGCGCGGCCGACCCGAGCGGGCGGCGGGGGCGCTGATGACGGGGTGAGCGCATGGGCGAGTGGGGCGACGAAGCACCGCCGAGATTTGACCGGACCGCGGATGTCTGGGGCACCGGGCAGGGCGGCATCGCCGACGAGGGCGAAGGCGGCGGCGAGCAGTACCTGGAGGTGATCGGCAGCCAGCTGTGGGTCGCCGGCATGGTCGACCTCGGCCGGTTCCGCCGCGTCTCCGACTTCGTGAACCTCGTCGACGGCTACGTCATCCTCAAAGACGTCATCGTCCTGACGCGAACCGGCGACGCGACGCGACTCGCCATTCCCGAGCTGCGCGTGCTGCCCGATGACATCGCGGTCGTCGGCCAGCTCATCGACGACAAGGCCCAGGGGTCGCTCGACTCGACCGTGTTCATCGAGAAGACCGCGTTGCGGCTCGTCGTCATCACCCGCACGCTCATGATCGACGGCGACGTCTTCATCCACGGCGGCGGCTCGACCATGGCCTTCGTCGACGCGACCGACCCGAAGTTCATCCCGATGTCGAACGTGCGAGTCCGCTGGCTGTCGGACCGGCGGCTCGCCGCCCGCTTCCCGTTCGCGCTCGTCCAGCGCTCACAGATCCTCGGCGTGGCGACAGAAGGCATCAAGCTCGCCAGCCCCGAGCAGACGCTGCGCAAGGTCGAGCGGCTGAAGGCGATCACGAGGCGCGTCGTCGAGAGCGACGGCCTCGGTGGCGAGATCGGCTCGACGGTGCCGGTGGCCGACGAGGCGGCCGCTACGGAGGCCGGCGGCGCGATCGAGGAGGCTTCGGGCGAGGGCTAGCCGCCGCCGCCCACGGAGCCGCTGTCGCTCCCGCCGGAACCGCTCCCGTCCAACCCGGAGCCACCGTGATCGTCGGAGGCATCTGGCTGCTCGGTCGCGCCCGGGCTGGAACGATCGCCCTCACCGCCGCCGGATCCGGAGCTGTCGCCGTGGCCGTCCGTGCCCTCCGGCTCGCCACCGGTACCGTGGCCGTCAGGACGCTCGCTCTCAACGGGTGACGTCTCGGTCGGCTCGGCCGTCCCGCGAGGCTCCACCGAGGGTTCGTCGGTCTCGGTCGCAGGAACGGTGGTCGGCTCGGATGCCTCGTCCGGCTCGCTCGTTGGGCTGACGGTGGAGCTCGGCGGGAGGATGCCCAGGGCGTTCGCAGCGCCGAATGACGCCGCACCCACGACCGACACCCCGGCGGTCGCGACCAACAGGACGTAGGCGAGGGCTGCTCCACGGGCGAATGGGGGCCGGCTGGTCCCGACGGTCAGCCATGCCTGGCGGACGCTCTCACCGAACCCGCCCAGCAGCCCTGCACGCCGGAGTGGCGCGAGGAAACCGGTCGGAGCGGGCGACGGCTCGTGTGCGATCGCGTCCATGACCCGGGCGGAGAACGCGGGCCCGGTGGTCACGGCCACGTCACTGGCAGCGAGCTCCATGGCGCGTACGGCGTCCATCGCGTCGTTCAGCTCGTGACCCTCGGTCGGGCCGAGCTCGTCGGCGCCGAAGCGGAACGGCCCGGTCACGCCTGACCGCCTCGGTCGAACCCGTCGCGCAGCCGCAGGAGGCCGCGGCGGAGGTGAGTCTTCACCGTTCCGAGCGGGCGGCCGGTGAGCACCGCGATCTCCTCAAGCGATCGCTCGCCGAAGAAGCGCAGGGCGACGACCTCGCGGTATGGCTCGGCCAGGCCAGCCAGCGCGCGACGGGTCGCGCTCACCCGCTCGGCCAAGAGCGCTGCCTGCTCGGGCTGATTGCCGACGCCGGCGGCGAGGGCGGCCAGCGGCTCGCGTCCGAGCTCGACGGTCGGGCGGACCCAGGCGATCGCCTTTCGGCGACCGGCCTGCCGGATCGCGAGTCGCACGGCGATGCGAGCGAGCCACGCCCCGAAGGGTCCATCGCCGCGCCATCCCGAGAGGGATCGATAGGCGGTCACGAAGGTCTCCTGGGCGACGTCCTCGGCCTCGTGCATGTCGCCGAGGATCCGGTAGCAGGCCCGGACGACCGCGGCCGACTCCCGGTCCACCAGGACCCTGAATGAATCTCTGTCACCGGCAAGGACGGCGCGAACGACCTCGAGGTCATCAGGCACCTCGATGCGTGCGGCCGAGCCGAGGGCGTGCGCGCGAATCGGCGATCTCCGTGCGGGGGTGCCGGCCGAGAGCTCGGCCGGCATCACCGCAATCATGGGGGGCCGCGTACTTTTCCATTACCCGGCGTTCGTCACGTTCCGGGGAGGTCGTTCGGATCACCGGGACGAGGGTCAGTCGCCGGAGCCGCCGCCGTCCCCGCCGCTGGACCCGGAGCTGCCATCCGACCCGTCGTTACCGGAGTCGCCGCCGTGGTTGTCTGTTGCTTCGGGCCCGTGGTGGCCCGAGGCATCCTCGGTGTCAACGGCCTCGTTGTCACCCTGGTCGTTCTCGTCGCCCTGGGCGTTGTCGTTCTCGCCCTGGTCGCCCTCGGTCGCCTCGGGCGCCTTGGGCGTCTCCGGAGCCTCGGTCGCGTCGACTTCGGTCGCTTCAGGTATGTCAGTCTCGTCCGGCCCATCAGTCTCGTCCGGCCCCTCAGTCTCGTCCGGCCCGGCGGTCTCGTCGGCCTCGTTCCCGTTCACGGTCACGTCCGGCGTCGTCGAGCTGGCGAGCTTCGGGGCGCTGGCGGCGAACGCGGCGCCGGCGACGAGGAGGAGCGATACGAACGCCACGAGGATCGGGCGCGTCGTTCCGGTGATTCGGCTGCGCATCGGACTTTCGTCCCCCAGTTCGTTCGGTCGTCGGTCGATGGTCGACCGCTTTGACATCACACCTGAGGCAGCCCGTCGGGAAAAGGTTTCAGGCCTGGCCGGGGAGCTCCTCGCGATCGACCACGATCGGCCCGATCTGGGCACCCTCGAGGGCGGGCAGGATCGCGTCGGCGTCGCCGACGAGCACCACCGCGAGCTTGGCCGGGTCGATGTGCGCGAGGGCCGTCCGTTCGACGTCGGCGGCCGAGACGGCCTCGATCGCGGGTCGATACCGATCGAGCTCGTCCATCGGCAAATCGTGGATGAGGAGTCCGGCAATCGCCCCGACGACCGCGGGTGGCGTCTCGAACCGGAGCGGGAACACGCCGACGAGGAAGTCGCGGGCCGCGTGGAGCTCGGCCGTCGACGGCGGCGCGGCACGCATCGTGTCGAGCTCGGCCAGGATGTCCTGCACGGCCGGCACGGTCACGTCGGTGTTGACCGCGGCCCGAACCGCGAAGGGGCCTATGCCTCGGCGCATGTCGAAGCCGGCCCCGGCGCCGTATGTGTAGCCCTTCTCCTCCCGCAGCTTGCGATTGAGGCGGGAGTTGAACAGCCCACCCAGGATCGCGCTCATCACCGACACCGCGTGGAAGTCGGGGGTGCGGCGAGCGAGCCCGAGGTGGCCGACGCGGATCTCCGTCTGCACCGAGCCGGGTCGGTGGAGCACGCGCACGATCCGCTCGTCGCGGGCCGCCTCGACATGGGGCATCGTCGCCGGCTCGGCGGCCCGGTTGCGAGGCCAGGACCCGAAGCGAGATTCGGCGATCCCTCGAACGTCCTCGCCGACCGCCCCGAGGTCGCCGCCGATGATCAGCGTCATCCTGGCGGGGTCGAGGCGGCGGCCATGGATCGCTCGGCACGCGTCGGCGTCCAGCTTCGGGACGGTCTCCTCGGTCCCGCCCGACGGCCGACCGTACGTCGACCCGGGCGCGTAGATCGTCTCGACGAAGGCATCGTCCGCGCGGCGCCGCGGGTCGGCCTTCGCCTGGAGCAGATCGTTGAGCCGCTCGTCACGCAGGCGCTCGACATCGGTGGCCGGGAACGTCGGCTCGATGGTGACCTCGGCCGCCAGCTCCAGCGCGGCCGACAGCCGCTCCGCGGCCATCTCGACGCTGATCGACAGGCCATCCCAGCCGGCCTCCGCGTGCAGCGACGCGCCCAGCCGCTCCGAGGCCTCGGTCAGCTCGATCGCATCGTGCTTCGCCGTTCCCTCGGTGAGCGCTCGGGCCATCAGCGAGGTGACCCCGCCGAGCTCCTCGGGCTCGTCGACCGCGCCGCTCGGGAGCACGAGCGAGGCCGTCACGAGCGCGCGCCCAGGCAGGTCGACCGTGATCAGGCTGAGCCCATTCGCGAGCTCCGCACGCTCGAAGCGAGGGAAGTGATAGGGCCGCGGCTCGCCGTGGGTCGGTCGCTCGGCGACGACGATCTCTGCCGTCATGCCGCCGCGTCGCTCGCGGCCTCGGCGCCGGCGGGCAGGTACGTCAGGACGACGCGGTTGTCGGCCCGGAAGACCTCGGCGCAGACGGCGCGGATCTCCTCGGCCGTGGTTGACAGGTACCGCGGCAGGATGTCGTTGATCGTCTCGGGCTTGTCGAAGAGGGTGGCGTACATCGAGAGCCGGTCCGCCTTCTCGTAGACGCCCTGCAGCGCGCCCAGCTCGTCGGCTTCGGTCAGCGCCTTCGCTCGCTCGAGCTCGTCGGCGGAGACGAGCTCCTTGCCGATCTTCTCGAGCTCCTCCCAGAACGCCGTCTCGAGCTGGACGAGGTCGACGCCCGGGCGGGCAGTCGCCCAGCCGACGGTCACCGACGCACCGGCGACGAGACCCATCGAGAAGAGGGCTACGTCCTGCGCGAGCCGCTCCTCGCGCACGAGGCGGCGGTGCAGCCGCGAGCCTTTCCCGCCCGCGAGGATCTGCCCGGCGAGGTCGAGGGCGTCCAGCCGATGGTCCGCGAAGAGCGGGCCGCGGAAGCCCCAGTGGATGCGCGGCAGGGGCACGCGATCCGGGACGATCTCGCGAATCTCGCTCCCGATGCGCGGCGGCAGCGACATGTCGGGCAGCTTGACTGGCAGGTTCGGGTTCGCCGGGATCTTGCCGAAATACTCCGTCACCCAGGCCCGAACCTGGTCGGGATCGACGTCGCCGACCACCGACACGACCGCGTTGTTCGGGGCGTAGTGCAGGCGGAAGAAGGCCGAAACGTCCTCGACGGACGCCGCGTCGAGGTCCTCCATCGAGCCGATGGTGGGATGGTGGTACGGGTGCCCCTCGGGGAAGATCGAGCCCAGCATCTTCTCGACCCACGAGCCATACGGCCGGTTGTCGTACGACCAGCGCTTCTCGTTCTTGACCACCTCGCGCTGGTTGTCGAGGTTGTCCTGGCTCAGGGCGTCGAGCAGGGTGCCCATGCGGTCCGCCTCCAGCCACAACGCGAGGGCAACCTGGTGCGAGGGCATCGTCTCGAAGTAGTTGGTGCGGTCGAACCAGGTCGTGCCGTTCATCGTCCCGCCGGCGGCCTGGACGAGGGCGATGTGCTCGGCCTTCCCGACGTGCGCCGAGCCCTGGAACATCACGTGCTCGAAGAGGTGGGCGAAGCCGGTCTTGCCGGGGACCTCGTGCTTCGAGCCGACGTTGTACCAGAGGTTCACCGCGACGACGGGCGCGAGATGGTCCTCGGAGATGATCAGGCGCAGCCCGTTGGGCAGCCGCGTCTCGGTGAATTCGACCTTGGGGACGAGCATCCGGGCGATGCTAGCGCAGCAGACCCGGCTGACCCAGGCGCGGCGCTCAGCAGGTTCAGCCCGCGGGGACGAGCTCCTCCTCTGGAGCCTCGGCCTCGCGGGCGAGCCATGCCTGGATGGAGCGCACCTCGGCGACCTGGTCTGCGATGTCGGGATCGAGGGCCTCGGCGGCGGCGATCGCGGTCTCGATCGCGGTCAGGCAGGGCACCCCCTCGGCGACGGCGGCGAGGCGGATCTCGGCCGCATCGCGCACGGCGCCCGAGCGAGGCGTCGGCGTGTTGACGACCAGGCGGACGTCGCCGCGGGCGATGAGCTCGAGCAGCGCAACCTCGCCGACGGCCGCGTCGGGCTCCGTACCCAGCTTCGCCACCGACCGAGCGCTCAGACCCGTCGCCGCGAGCGTGTTCCTGGTGCCGGGGGTCGCCGCGAGCTCGAAGCCGGCTCGGTCCAACGCCGCACCGAGGCGGCCGAGCAGTGGCTTGTCGCGGTCCGCGATCGACAGCAGCGCCAGGGGTCGCTCCCCCCCCGCTCCAGGTGCCGCCCCGGGCACGAGCCCGGCGCCCCGAAACGCCTTTGCCAGCGCGACGCGTGCGTCCGCGTGGATCCCGATGACCTCGCCGGTCGACTGCATCGACGGCCCGAGCGAGGGGTCGACGCCGCGCAGCTTCACGGTCGAGAACGCCGGCGCCTTGACCGACACGTACGGCGGCGGCTCGAGCAGGCCGCCGGGCCAGCCAAGCTGTAGGAGCGACGCCCCGAGCGCGATCCGGACGGCGAGCTCGACCATCGGCACGCCGGCGACCTTCGACAGGAACGGCACCGTCCGCGAGGCGCGCGGGTTGACCTCGATCAGGTACACGCCGTCGTCGCGGACGATGAACTGGGCGTTGACCAGGCCCCTGGACCCAAGGCCGAAGACGACGCGCTCCATGGCGGCGACGATGAGCCCCTGGTCCGCCTCGGTGACGTTCTGGGGCGGGAAGACGCCGACCGAGTCGCCCGAGTGGACGCCCGCCCGTTCCACGTGCTCGAGCAGGCCCGGGATCAGCACGCGCTCGCCGTCCGACACGGCATCGACGTCGACCTCGATGCCCTCGAGGTAGCGATCGATGCGGACGGGCCGGTCCGGGTCGATCACGGTCGCCGCGGCGAGCTGGCGGACGAGATCCTCGGGCGAGTAGCAGAAGTCGATGGCAAGGCCACCGATGACGAACGACGGCCGAACGATCACCGGGTAGCCGATGCGCTCGGCCAGCGCGACCGCCTCGTCGGTCGAGCGGGCCATGCCGCCCTCCGGTTGGGGAATGCCGAGCCGGTCGAGGAGGGCCGCGAAGCGCGTCCGCTCCTCCGCCTGATCGATGGCCTCGAGGTCGGAGCCCAGCAGCCGCGTGCCCGCGCTCGCCAGCGGGGCGGCCAGGTTGAGGGGAGTCTGCCCGCCGAAGGCGACCATCGCCGGGAGCATCGGGCCGTCCGGGCTCTCGGCCTCGAGCACGCTGAGGACGCTCTCGACGTCGAGTGGCTCGAAGTAGAGGCGGGTCGACGCGTCGAAGTCGGTCGAGACGGTCTCCGGGTTCGAGTTGATCATGACCGCCGACCAGCCCCGCTCGCGCAGGGTCGCGGCGGCCTTCACCGCGCAGTAGTCGAACTCGATGCCCTGCCCGATCCGCACCGGGCCGCTGCCGATGACCAGCGCCGCGGGGCGAGGCACCGGCGGCGATTCGGGCGCCGATCCGGCAGCGGCGTAGGTTGCATAGAAATACGGAGTCTCGGCAGCGAACTCGGCGGCGCAGGTGTCCACCATCGCGTAGCCCGGTGCCAATCGAAGGGAGCGTCGGCGATCGCGCACCGACGCGAGCGACACGGAGGCGAGCTTCGCGATGTCCCCATCACCGAAGCCGAGCCGCTTCGCAGTCGCAAGCAGCTCCGCGGCTACCTCGCTGCGACCGATGAGGTCAACACCCATCGCCCTGATCTCAGCCTCGAGCCCGACGTTCCTCGCCATCTCCGCGAGGAACCACGGCGCGATCCCCGTCGCGGCGTGGATCGCGGCTTCGGGCAGGCCTCGGCGCAACAGCGCCAGCACCCGCCACAGCCGC
>CAYXVP010000076.1:0-8900 GCA_964468305.1 uncultured Anaerolinea sp.
TCGCGCACCGGCTCGGCGAGGCGTACCGGCACCTGATCGACGCCGGATTCGACCACCTGACGTTCCGGCGCGGCGCGGAGCGCGCCCGTGTCGAGGTGCCGCGGGGCACCCCGAACGGTACCCCTGGCTCGTTGCGCACCTAACGATGTACGTCAATCCTCGTTTCCCAATGGACGACGAATCGCTGGATCGGCTCGTCGCGGACGCGAAACGTGGCGACACGGAGGCGTTCGGACGCATCTTCGATGAGTACGCCGGGCCGATCTATCGGTTCATCGCCAGCCGCGTCAGCCACCCGAGCGACGCGGAGGACCTGACGCAGCTCGTCTTCGTCAAGGCCCTGGAAGCAATGCCGCGCTACCAGGCGCGGGGCGTCCCGTTCGGGGGCTGGCTGTTCCGGCTGGCCAGGAACGCGATCATCGATCAGAGCCGCACACGTCGGGAGCATCTTTCGTTGGTGGTGGTCGCTTCTCGGGAGTCCGAGGAGGCCTCACCCGAATCGATCGCCTCCCTGCGCGACGACCTCGACAGGGTCGCCGCGGCGCTCGCGGTGCTGACCGATGACCAACGAGAGGTCATCGAGCTGCGCTTCTTCGCCGGTCTGTCCGTCGCCGAGACGGCTGAGGCCATGGGTCGCCAGGACGGGACGGTTCGGGGGCTCCAGTTCCGCGCCATCGGTGCGCTTCGACGCTCGCTGGGGATCGAGTCGAGCGGGAGTGCTCGCGAACCTGCGCGCGCGCCGCAGCCGGTCACGGTCGAGGTGTGCTGGTGAGCACCTACGACGACCGCAATCCGGCGGCCATCGACCGGCTCGAGGACATGCTCGACGCCTACGCTGAAGCGCGGCTGGCGCCACGCACGGCGGTGCTCGCCCGGATCCGGGCAAACGTCCTCGCCGAGGCCAGCGCCGTAGCGGCGATGGGCGCCGCGGAGAACCGGCTTCGCCTCGTGGAGCCGTCGCGGGCGCGACCCCGCCCGCTCTTCGGCTCGCGCCTGGCACGGGGCGCCTTCGCCCTCGGCTTCGCGGCGATGCTGACGCTGGGTACCTCCCTCGCCGTTCTGGCTGCACCCCCTGGCAGCGCCTTCTACAACGCTCGCCTGTTCATCGAAACGGTCACGCTCCCGGCCCAGGCCGGAGCCCGCCTCGAGGGCCACGAGAAGCTCCTCCAGGAGCGACTCGACGAGGCGGAGGCGGCCGCCACGAGCGGCAACTCCACGGCGCTGGCCGCGGCGCTGGCCGCCTACCAGGCGGAGGTCGATGCGGCGACCGCGGACGCCGGGACCAACACCGACCTGCTCGACCACCTCCAGGCGATGCTCGCGAAGCACACTGCCGTCCTCACCGCCCTCGCGGCGACCCTGCCGGACGAGTCATCGATCGAGCACGCCATCGACGCGAGCTCGAAGGCGATCACCAACATCGAGTCGAGGACGCACCCCGACCGTCCGTCCCATCCGCCCCAGGGTGGTGGGCAGGGCGGCGGCCAAGGCGGCCAGCCCTAGCTTCTGGCATCGCGGCAGAGCGACCTCCCCGGGTCATCGCGGCGTACCCTTCGCGGCAGCCCGCAGCCGGAGGTCGAGTGGAGACTGGCGCCCCGCCGAATGAGCAGGCGCCCGACCAGGCGACCCGACCCCGGCTTCGCGATCGATTGGGCGCGTCACGGCTCGGACGCCTGGCCGGTGTCGCCCGCGAGAACCTCCACGACCCATCCCGGGTCCTCGTGGTGCTCCTGCTGGCGGCCGTCGTGCTGCGCAGCCTGTGGCTCAACGTGCCCGAGCGGGGCCTGATCTTCGACGAGGCGTTCTACGTCAACGCGGCGCGGGTCATCCTCGGCCTGCCCGCAGGGAGCCATTACGCCGGCAGTCCGGTCGGCCTCGATCCGAACTCGGAGCACCCACCCCTGGGCAAGGTGCTGATGGCGGCCTCGATGTCGGTGTTCGGCGACGACCCGCTCGGTTGGCGACTGCCGAGCATCGTGGCCGCGCTCGTCGCGCTCGGCGTGGTCTTCGAGATCGTCCGCCGGCTCGACCGGTCGGCCTGGCTGGCCGTGCTCGTTGTCGCCCTCGTCTCGTTCGACAACCTGACCTTCGTGCACGGCCGCATCGGGACCCTGGACATGATGGTCCTGGCGCCGATGCTGATCGGCTCGTGGCTCGCGATCCAGCGTCGCTGGTTCCTGGCGGGGATCGCGGTCGGGGTGGCGCTGCTGTTCAAGCTGACGGCCCTCTACGCGATCCTCGGGATCGGCCTCTGGCTCCTGTTCACGGACGGTCCCGAGTGGTGGCGCAGGCGGCGCATCGGGCTCCGGGAGGTCGTCGGTCCCGCCGTGTTCCTCGCGGTCACGGGCGTCGTCGCCTTTGGCGGGCTCGCGCTGCTCGATGCCCAGTACTCGACGTACCGGTCACCCATCGATCACTTCGCCCACATGGTCAGCTACGGGGCGGCCCTCCAGACGCGAGTGAGCACCGCCGCCTGCCCCGAGGCCGACAGCCAGCCGTGGCAGTGGCTGTTCAACGAGTGCCAGATCGGGTACCTCCGGATCGATGTCACGGTGAAGGCCGGCACGGAGATCATCACGAAGGTCCCGACGGTCGACTTCCGGGGCGCCCTCAACCCGCTCCTGGTCGGGGCGATCCCGCTCGCGGCCATGTTCACGACCTGGTACGCCTGGCGGACCCGCAACCAGCTCGCCATCTGGGCGATCACCTGGACCGCCGCCAACTATCTGCCGTACATCCCCCTGGCAATCTTCACCAACCGGATCATGTACATCTACTACGCGCTGCCGCTCGTGCCGGCCCTCGCCGCGGGCGTGGCCCTGCTCCTGGTCCGCAGCGGCCTGCCGTCGCCGATCCGGTGGGGCTTCGTCCTCGCCTACGCCGCCGGGTTCATCGCCTACTTCCCTTACCGCACGATCCCGTGAGGACGTTCAGCGGCCGATGACGACCGCGTCCGCTGCCGTGATCGCGGCGTACCGCAGCCCCGATGTCGCGTCGGAGACCGTGAATCCATATCGGTAGGTGCCCGGCGCGATGTTCTCGGGACGCCAGGTGATCGTGGTCGTGTCCCGGTCGTCCGATGGCACCTCGACGTCGCCGTAGTACGCGCCCCACACGGGCTCTCCGCTCTCCCGGTAGACCGCGAACTGGAGCTTGGCGGACGCGATCGCCCCGCCACGGTTCTCGAAGCGCGCCCACAGCTCCACCTCGTGGGCACCCTCGACGGTCAGGTCGGTGTGGCCGATCTCGCCGACGACGACCTGCGTCGGCGCTCGGCTGCCCGCCCAGCCGAGGGCGACGGGAGCGAGCGGCGGGAACGGGAAGGAGAAGGCCAGGCCGAGGATCGCCAACACGACGACGGCCCGACCGGTCGGCTGGCCCGCGACGTCGACGCGCCGGAAGGAGAGGGCCAGCGCCGCAATCGAGAAGGCGGTCGCCACGACCAGGACCGCGACGCTCGACAGATCGGTGAGGCCCCAGCGGATCCAGGCGCCGGTCTCCGCAAACTCCCCTGACCCGAGCCTCGGGAGCCACAGCTCGTAGAGCGGATCGGTGAAGCGCTCCGGCGCATTCGGCATCGTCACCGTGGCGACGAACATCGCGGCGACCGAGGCGGCCACCAGGAGGGCGGTGAACAGACGCAGCCGCGCCGGGACGAGCCCGACCAGCACCGCCGCAAAAGGCAATGCGGGGAGAAGGAACCGCGGCCCCGGCGTCCAGCCCCCGAACGGCAGGTAGTAGCCGGCGTTGTAGACGACGAAGAGGAGGGCGATCGTGGCGCAGACGACGACCTCCGCCCGCACCCTGCGATCGCGCAGCGCCACGAGGCCGGCGAGCGCCGCGAGGAACCACGGCGTGAGCCGGAGGAGGCCGCGCGGACCGAGCAGCAGGTCGCCCGCGGTCTCGAGCCTGGGCCAGCCGACGCCGAGGATGCCTTCGCTCATGCCCGAGGCGAAGCTGCCCGGCAGCAGGTTCATGTAGCCGAGGTTGATCGGGCTTCCGAACGAGACCCAGTTGTAGACGGCGAAGACCGCCGCGAGGGGCAGGCCGCCGAGGACGAAGGCCAGGGCGCCCCGACGACCGATCCACAGCGCGTAGAGGCCGAGGACCGCCACGCCAATCAAGGTCGGGATCTCGATGAGCACCGCCAGGCCGGCGAGGAGGCCTGCGACGAATGGCTCCCATCGACCGCGCGAGGACCGCCAACGACGGAGGACGGAGAAGGAGGCGAAGAGTGCGGCGGTCGACGCGGCGTGCCCGAAGAACATCGTCGCGAACGGGAACGCGATGGAGCCCAGCGCATAGCCGAGCCCGACGACGAGCGCCCAGCCTTCGCCGACCAGCGGGCCCAGGAAGCGGATCAACAGGAGGACGAGCACCGCCGTCGCGACGCCGCTCTCGACGAACGCGAGGCCCTGGATCGCGGTGATGTCGTGGAGGGTTTGGTGTCCGGCGAGGTGCGCTGTCGCGGTCTCGAGGACGTAGATCGGCGCGCCGAGGAGCGCCGTCCCGGGCGCCTTGTCGGAGTACCAGTGGCCCTGGTAGTAGGCCTTGTCGCCTGTGTTGTCCTGGTACTCGTCGATCCGCGTGGTGCCGTGGTCGACGAGGGCACGGACGAGGTCGTAGCGGCTGTACTCGTTCCACGCCGGCTGCTGCTGGAAGAACCCGTAGCAGAACAGTAGGAGCGTGACGAGGAGGATCTCGCGTCTGCCCCGGATGCCGAGGTGCGACGACCACCGCCAGACACCCGCGAACACGCCGCGAAGCATGCCACGCCGCGCTGGGGCGAAAAGAGAGGAGGGTCCGGTTGCCGGACCCTCCTCGGTTCGCTCGGTGAGGTCCCTCTCGGGACGGGCGACTAGCGCTTCGTCTTCGACGTAGCCGGTGTCAGGATGACGACGCTGCCGAGGAGCAAGCCCAGGGCGACGATCAGCATCCAGGCGCTGCCACCAGCGCTCGCAGGGCCGCCGATCTCGATCGTGGCCGTGTTCGGCTCGGTCGGGACGTCGGTCGTACCGCTGACGCTCTGGGTGAACGACGTCGTGGTCGAGCTCGACTCAGACGTCGTCTCCTCAGACGTGGTCTGCTCAGACGTCGTCTGCTCCGACGTGGTCTGTTCAGACGTGGTCTGCTCAGACGTGGTCTGCTCCGACGTGGTCTGCTCCGACGTGGTCTGCTCCGACGTGGTCTGTTCAGACGTCGTCTGCTCAGACGTGGTCGTCTGCTCGGACGTGGTCGTCTGCTCGGATGTCGTGGTCGTGGTCGTCGTCTCACCCGGGCAGCCGTGGCTGATCGTGACGTGCACGTCGCCATTGCCGGTGTTGCCCGTGTAGCTCACGGTCGCCGTCAGGCCGATGAGGTCGAACCATGGACCGTCCTGCAGCTTCCACTGCCCGTTGTCTTGGTTCATCGGGTACGTGCCAGTGCCGGTGCCGCCGAATGTGATCGAGGCCGCGGTCACGGAGTCGTTGCCACCCGGGAGGAAGACCCAGTACAGGTACGGCGTGTTGCTGGCGTCGCACTCGACGTCGCTCACGTTGCCGTTGCCGTCTGTGCCCCTCGTCCCATTCCAGGCAACCTGACCATTCGCGAGCACGACGCTCGCCGACTGGCCGAGAAGGCCGATGATGATTGCGCTCGCCGACACGAACGATGCGAGCCTTCGAAGCTTCATGGTGACGCGAGTCCCTCCGAATAAGTCCAGCTGTGGACCGGACCGATGAGTCCTCCTTCGATCGAGGCATCCCCGGTGCCTTCCACGAAGCCCCGCTGCCCCCGCTACCGGGTTCAAATCGGAACCGTAGTGTGCCCGAAGGGCTATGGACCGTCTAGTACTTCGTTCCCCCTACTAACCCCACCGAACACGTTCGGACCGCCCTGATCCGATAACAAATTCGGTGCGTTCTGTCGATCTCGAGTACTACGCAAGGGTCTCCGAGGCAGGACCTGGGTCCTGGGACCTTGGTACCGGTCGAGCATCCCGCGGCGCTTCGGCCCGAGCCGCAATCGAGGCGGCGGTCGGTACCATCCCGAGCGTGAGGACAGTGCGGGCGACGCAGCCGGGAACGCTGCGGACGCAGACGCGGGCTGCGGTTCGGCGCGGCCTGGAGCGGGCGATCGCCGCCGGCGAGCTGCCCGACGTCGCCGATGCGAGGGCCGTCGAGGTCGAGGTCAGCCGGCCGGCGAGTGCCGAGCACGGCGACCTGGCGACGAACCTCGCGCTCAGGCTCGCCCGGCCGCTGCGGATGCCGCCGACCGCGATCGCCGCCGCGCTCGCCACCGCGATCCGGGCCGAGGCAGGACAGGGCCACGCGGTGGTTGCCTCGGCAGAGGCCGCGGGGCCTGGCTTCGTCAATCTGCGCTACTCGGACGCGGCGCTCGAGAAGCTGCTCGACGGCGTCCGCCGCGATCCGGCAGCGTGGGGCCGGGTATCTGCGCCGGGGCCGGCGGCTGGCGGGCGGAAGGTGAACGTCGAGTTCGTCTCGGCCAATCCCACCGGGCCGCTCACCGTCGGCAATGCTCGAGGGGCATTCGTCGGCGACCTGCTGGCGCGCGTCCTCGAAGCAGGCGGCCAGCGAGTCACGCGCGAGTACTACTTCAACGACACGGGCGCGCAGGTCAGGAACCTGGGCGCGTCGATCCTCGCCCTGCGGGAGGGCCGGGCGATCCCCGAGGACGGCTACCACGGCGAGTACGTCGCCGAGCTGGCGCCGCAGTTGCCCGAGGAGCTCGCGGCGGCCAGGCCGTCAGAGGACGGGCAGGATCCCGAAGAGGCGCGCGCGTGGGCGGTCGGCCGCTGGGCGTCGGACCGCATCCGGCGAGGCATCGAGGCATCGCTCGAAGCGCTCGGCGTCCATTTCGACGTCTGGACCACGGAGGGCTCGCTCCTCGACGGCGGCTGGGTCGAGCGGGCCATCTCGAAGCTGCGCGAGGGCGGTCACCTCTACGCGCAGGACGGCGCCACATGGTTCCGATCGACGGACTTCGATGACGACAAGGACCGCGTCGTCGTCCGCTCGAACGGCTCGCTGACCTACTTCGCGTTCGACATCGGCTATGTCGTCGAGAAGTTCAGCCGAGGTTTCGACCACCTCATCTACATCTGGGGGGCGGACCACCACGGGACCGTTGCCCGGGTCCGAAATGCGGTCGAGGCGATGGGCTATGACAAGGCCGCGGTCGAGATGATCCTCACCGGCTGGGTCCACTTCGTGAGCGGCGGCCAGGAGCTCTCGATGTCCAAGCGGGCCGGAACGTTCATCGCGCTCGACGACCTGCTCTCCGAGCTCGGTGCGGACGCGGCGCGCTGGTACTTCGCGTCGCGCGGCGCGAACGTGAACATGGACGTGGACATCGAGCTGGCGAAGCGGCAGTCGAGCGAGAACCCGGTCTACTACGTCCAGTACGCGCACGCGCGGATCGCCTCGATCTTGCGCAAGGCGGCCGATGCGGGCCTCGCCGCGTCGTCAGTCGAGGGGCTCCTCGCGGGCGCCGAGGAGGGCATGCTGGCGCGGGTGGTCGCGCGCTTCCCGGAGGTGGTCGAGGACGCTGCGGCGGCGCAGGAGACCCAGGGCATCACCACCTACGCGACGGAGCTCGCGACGGCGTTCCACGCTTTCTACCGCGACGCCCGCGTCGTCGACACGGCTGAGCCGGTGCGGTCGGCCAAGCGGCTGGCCCTCGTCGATGCCACGCGAATCTCGCTCGCGAACGCGTTCGCGCTGCTCGGAATCTCGGCGCCCGAGGCGATGTAGCAGTCCCGCGCCCGCGCGTGTCAGCCGAACAACAGCGCAAGCAGCTTCGGACCCCGCTCGCCCAGTCCGACGTAGACATTATTCGTCGACCTCTGGACCACCGCACCGCCAAGCGGAGCAGCGGCCGTCTTGGCGGCAGCGGCAAATTCGTCGGCATCGGACGGCGTGTCCCACTCCGTGACCAGCAAGAGGGTCGTTTGGCCGTTCGGTCCACGCCAGAGGGCGAGTCGGTCACCACCCCAACCCGCGACCGCCCTGATCGCGTCGGTGGTTGGGACACCGTTCCGCGTGAGCCAGAGGCGAAGAACGAACTCGCCAAGGGTGTCCTCGCCAGAGGCAGTCCAGCCCGGGCCCAGGGCCGAGGCAAGACCGGTTGGCAACTTCACCGCGAGCGGCACTTCGTGGGCGGCGTACTTCTCGGGGTGGAGCACCTGCTCGGTCGAAAGCGGCGGGTTCGCGAAGGCCTTGTCGACCGCTGCATACCCGCCCCCGGCGATCAGGGTCTCGACGAATGGGTTGCCGGTCAGGTATGGGAACAGCGACGTCTCGCGCAGGTATGCCGGGGCGCGCTGGAGCGCCTCGATCGCCTTGGGATCGAGCGAGGAAGTGAGGAGCTGGCCCATCTCCTCGGGCGTCAGGTTGGCGGTGGTCCAGCGGTTTTGGACGGACACGGCGTCGCCCTCGACCAAGGCGAGCTGGGCGAGGGCGCGATCGCTCTGGTTGGCGGCGTCGACGCTGAGTTTGCCGAGGTCGAAGTGCTCGTCCTGCAGCTGGTGCGTGAACTCGTGGGAGTAGGTGACCTCTTCGGCCGGCCCGAGACCCCCTGACCGGCTCACCACGAAGAGCTGGTTCTTGTCGGGCGAGTAGTAGCCCGCCACCTGGCTGCTCTGGAAGCCGAGGGTGAGGTCCCGCAGTGACGACCCCGTGGGCAGGAGGCCGAGCGTGATCAGCGCATCCTCCGAGAACTTCAGGTCGCTCGCCGTGTTCTCCGAGTCGAACTCCGCGGTCAGGTTCTTCAGCAGCTGCGTTTCGTCGATCGAGACCGGGTTGACGTCCTCGGTCGGTTGCAGGCCGCGGATGGCCTCGACCTCGCGGCGGATCGCGGCGTAGACCTCGGCGGCCGGAGGGCGGCTCGCGGCGGGGCTG
>CAYXVP010000077.1:0-6742 GCA_964468305.1 uncultured Anaerolinea sp.
GGTAGCGCAGCGTCCAGAGCGTCCCGACCTCGGGAGTCGGGATCGTCTCGAGATCAGACACGCTCGTGCGACACCCCGGACACCAGTTGATGAGGGCCTCGGTCCGATAGGCCAGCCCGTCGCGGTAGAGCCGCTCGAAGGCGACGCGGACCGCCTTCGAAGAGACGTCATCCATCGTGAATCGCAGGCGCGACCAGTCGAACGACCCGCCGAGCCGGCGCTGCTGGCCGAGCATCACCTCGCGCGTCTCGTCGATGAACCGCCACATCCGCTCGAGGTAGCGCTCACGCCCGAGCGACTCCCGGGTCTCGCCCTCCGCGGCGAGGATCTTGTCGAGGACGTACTGGGCGGCGATCGAGGCGTGGTCGAGCCCCGGCAGGAACAGGGTCGGGCGGCCCTGCATGCGGGCGTGCCGGATCAGGAGGTCCTCGACCGAGGTGCGCTGGGCGTGGCCGAGATGGAGCGACCCCGTGATGTTCGGCGGCGGTTGGATGATCACGAACGGTGGCTTCGAGCCGTCCGCGCGCGAACCTCGCCCATCGGGCGCGAAGACGTCGGCCGCCAGCCAGCGGGCGTAGATCCCGGCCTCGAAATCGGCCGGGTCATACGCCTTCGGCAGCTCGCGCCTGCCCGTCGACGCCATCGCCACTCCCTCTCCCTTCTCCCGCCGAAGCAATCGAAAACCCGCTCGTCCAGCGGACGAACGGGTCGTGGTACCACCAGCTGGTTCGAGGTCTCGCCGCCGCGCTCGTCGCGCCGCGGTCCGGCGGAGCCCGGCTCCGAGGTCTCCTCTCGATGCGCTATCGGGCATCGGCCGCGCGGCTCGCGAGTGACGTTCACGTCCACCGGCCCGCGCGGCTCGCACCGTCCCGCGCTCGCTTTGGGCCCGTTCGGGCGCTACTCCTCTCGGTCCTCGCCGTGAAGCGCGAAGTCTAGCACGCGTGCCGCAGACCTCCGGCCGATACGCGACCGCAACCCAGTTGAATCCTTCGCGGACTCGACTCCCGGCGCGGCTCGCATACGGTGGCGCGCGGTGTCGTGCGCGCGGGGCATTTCTCCCGCTTTCGCGGACGGCGATATTTCGCCAGAATGCACCGCGTCCGCGGCTGACGTCCTTCGAGCCGGATCGCGTCGGGAGATGCAGGCCGCCGAGGCCGGGCCGCTGGAGGAGACGCGCCCTCACCGAGAGGAGGTAGCGAGCGACAGGAGCGCGCGGCTCGTCGATCCAAGGCCGGTCCTCGTCCCAGACGCAGACCGATCGGACCTACCAGTGCGACGAGCCGTCACCCATACTGGGCAGCGCCAACGGATTCGTTGAGGAGGAATCAATGGGGAAGACACCCAGGAAGATGGCCGCGTTCGCGGCCATCGTGGCCCTGATCGGCGCCGCGTGTGGCTCTGCGGCCACGCCCGCGCCGTCGACGGGCGGAGGCGCCACGACGCCGCCGGCGACCGAGAGTGCCACCGGTCAGCCAACCGCGGCGCCGGCACTGAACCTGCCCGCGGTCCCGACCGGCTACACCGAGCTTGACCAGGCGCTCGGCGCCGGGCAGCCCATGAAAGGCAAGAAGGTCTCGATCCAGACGCAGTGGACGGGTGGCGAGGCGACCGGCTTCGCCAACGCCATCGCCGACTTCCAGACGGCGACGGGCATCCAGATCCAGGTCGATAGCATCGGCTCAAGCCACGAGACCGTGCTCAAGACCCGCGTCGAGGGCGGCCAGCCGCCGGACATGTCGCAGCTGGCCCAGCCGACCGGCGTGCTTGCGTACGCCAGCGAAGGCAAGCTCATCGATGTCGGCACGTTCATGGACAAGGCGAAGCTCAACGCAGAGTTCCCGTCCACGATCGGGCTGACGACGCAGGGCGACCACATCTGGAGCATCCCGACCAAGGCCGACTCGAAGTCGATGGTGTGGTACCCGGTCAAGGCGTTCGCCGCGGCCGGCTACACAGTGCCGAAGACATGGGACGACATGGTCGCGATTGCCGACAAGATCGTTACCGCCGGCAGCCACCCGTTCTGCGTCAGCGCAGGCGGCCCGGGCACGGCGACGGGCTGGGAGCTCACCGACTGGGTCGAGGAAGTCGTCCTCAAGACACAGCCGCTCTCGGTCTACAACGACTGGATCAGCCACAAGATCACGTTCGAGGATCCCAAGATCAAGGCTGCGTTCGACAAGGTCGGCTCGCTCCTGTTCAAGACCGGCTACGTCGACGGTGGCGGCGCCCAGATCGTCAGCAACGACCTCAAGACCGTCATGGATCCGATGTTCAACGGCGACACGGCGACGCCGGGTTGCTGGATGCAGAAGATCCCGACGTGGTACGGCCCGGACTTCTTCCCGGATCGCCGCGTCAACGGTGGTGACTCGAAGTACAAGATCGGCGACGACGGCGACATCGGGATCTTCCCGTTCCCGACGATCGACGGCACCGACAACAATGCCGAGGGCTCGGCCGACTCATTCATGGTCTTCAACGATCGCCCCGAGGTCCGCGCGTTCGCCGAGTTCCTGGCGACGCCCGAAGGCCTCGAAGGCTGGATCAAGACCGTCGGCGTCAACTCGCCGAACGTGAAGGTGCCGGCGGCATGGTATGCCGGCAACTACAAGCTGAAGGTCGCCAACGATGTCCTCGCAAACGCGACGGGCGTCGGGTTCGACGCTTCGGACCTCATGCCCCCGGCCGTCGGCCAGGGCACGTTCTGGACTCAGATCTCCGATTGGTCCAACAACAATGGCACGAACACCGACGCCGTGCTGAAGGCCATCGACGACAGCTGGCCCGCGTCCTAGAGACCGGCCGCCGACACCCCTGAAGGAGCGACGGGGCGCCTCACCACCGGTGAGGCGCCCCGCTACCATTCCGGCACGTTTCTGCTGAGGGAGGAGCCACGTGGCGGCGCTGGACCGGGCGGAGATCACACCCTCGACGGCGTACGGCACGCCGCGCTGGGTGCTGGTCGCCAGCCTGATCGGCCTCGTTTTCGCCGGCCTCGGGGTCACGGTCCTGATCGACCCGCACGGTGGCGTGAACCTCCTCGCCTCGATCTACGACATGCTCGGCAACTCTGCGGGCGCAACGGCGCTGCGGAACGGCACGGGCGATCAGTTCATTGCCAAGCTCCTGCTCGCCGTCATTGCGCTGTTCGTCGGCGTGGGCGGAGTCTGGTTGGTGTTCACCGGCGCGGCGACGATCGTCGAGCGCTTCAGGCCCGGGCTCCGCGATAGGATCATGCCGTGGGTGTTCGTGGGGCCGGCACTCGTGCTCCTCGGGGTCTACCTCGTCTATCCAGCGATCACGACCGTGTTCTCGAGCTTCTTCGACAAGAAGGGCGCCTTCACCCTGGAGAACTGGACCGGCCTGGCCAAGGGTGAGTTCCTCGAGATCCTCCGGAACAACGTCATCTGGCTGATCGTCGCGACGGCCGGCAGCGTCGGTCTCGGCCTCCTCGTGGCGGCCCTGTTCGACCGGATCCGCCGCGAGTCGCTCGCCAAGATCTTCGTCTTCACCCCGCTCGCGATCTCGCTCGTCGGGGCGACGGTGATCTGGAAGTTTGTCTACGCGCAGCAGCCGGCGAGCCAGCCGCAGTTTGGGCTGCTGAACGCGATCTGGACCGCCTTCGGCAACAAGCCCGTGGCCTGGCTGACGACCTTCCCGATCAACCTTCCGGCCGAGATGCTGATCATGATCTGGCTCCAGACGGGCTTCGCGATGGTCGTCCTGTCCGCCGCGATCAAGGGCGTCTCCGTGGAGGTCCTCGAGGCCGCCCGGCTCGACGGCGCGAGCGAGCGCCAGATCTTCTTCGGGATCATCATCCCGCTCATCCGCGGCTCGATCGTCACGGTGACCACGACCATCGCGATCGCCACGCTGAAGATCTTCGACATCGTCATGTCGGTCAGCGGCGGGATCAACCACGACAACGTGGTCGCGGTCCGGATGTTCCAGGAGATGTTCCAGTTCTTCGACGACGGGCGGGCCGCAGCGCTCGCGACTCTCCTGTTCATCGCGGTCCTGCCCGTGATGATCCTCAACCTTCGGAACTTCCGACGCCAGGCGGCGATGTAATGGCAGCGAGCGCGAAGGCCGTGGGCAGGACGCAGCTCGGCAACCGGTTCTGGCGCGCACCGATGCTCGAAAGCCTGCCCCTGCGGCTGTCCGTCATCGTCATCTGCCTCCTCTGGACCATTCCGACGGCAGGGCTACTCATCACGTCATTCCGGAACCCCCAGCTCATCACGAAGACGGGCTGGTGGGATGCCATCGTGAACGCGTTCCAACCGGATCAGTGGACGGCCCAGAACTACGCCAACGTCCTGTCCGGCGACAACATGGCCACGGCGTTCCTCAACAGCCTCATCGTCACAATCCCGGCGACGGTGATCCCGATCACGATCGCGGCCTTCGCTGCCTACGCCTTTGCCTGGATTCCGTTCCGCGGCCGCGGCGTCCTGTTCATCATCGTCGTAGCCCTGCTCGTCGTGCCGCTACAGATGGCGCTGATCCCGATCCTCAAGATCTACAGCGGCGCGCACCTCTACGGAACGTTCCTGGGCATCTGGCTCGCGCACACGGCGTTCGGCCTCCCGCTGGCGATCTTCCTGCTCTACAACTTCATGTCCCAATTACCCCGCGATCTCTTCGAGTCCGCCTCGATCGACGGCGCGTCGGCCTTCCAGACGTTCATCCGGCTCGTGCTGCCACTCTCTGTCCCGGCCCTCGGTGCGTTTGCGATCTTCCAGTTCCTGTGGGTCTGGAACGATCTGCTCGTGGCGCTCGTGTTCCTGGGACCCGGCAAGGATGTGCAGGTCATGCCGACGGCGCTGTTCAACATGATCGGCCCCCGCGGCGGCGCCTGGCACCTGCTCACCGCGGGCGCGTTCCTGACGATGATCGTGCCGCTCGGGGTCTTCCTGGCCCTGCAGCGAGCCTTCGTGCGCGGGATCCTGGCCGGCTCGGTCAAGTAGATCGGCCACCGGGCGCTCTGGCGCGGCCTCCGCGGGGGCAGCGTCCTCCGCCAGGCGCGACCATAGCTCGCCCCCGCCCTAGCTCGCCGCGGCGATGAGCCGCCGATACCAGTCGCCGCTGTCCTTGAGCGTCCGACGCTGCGTCTGGAAGTCGACGTGCACGAGGCCGAACCGCCGCGAGTAGCCGAGGCTCCACTCGTAGTTGTCGAGGATGGACCAGACGTGATAGCCGGTGACCGGCACGCCGGCGGCGATCGCCTCCGCGGCCGCTCCGACGTGGCGGGCGAGGTAGCGGACGCGGCGATCGTCGCGGATCCGGCCGTCAGGTTCCACCGTGTCCGGGTAGGCCGCCCCGTTCTCGGTGATCACGATATCGCGCGGCGCGTACACCGCATGGAGCGCGAGCAGCACGTCGCGCAGCGCCTCGGGCGCGACCTCCCAGTCCATCTGCGTCTGCTCGGTGCCGGCCCGGGCGCCGATCTCGAAATCGAAGGGCCCGTCAGAGCGCGCGCTTACCGAATCCCGGCGGTAGAAGTTCAGGCCCAGGTAGTCGAGGTCGCCCGCAGGGGGGTCGATCAGCTCGACGCCCGCGAGGTGGCCCGCTGCCCGGTGCGCCTCGAGTCCGAGCCGCGGATAGCCGCGACCGAATAGCGGATCGAGAAACCAGGCGTCACGGGCGGAGCTCCACTGGGCGGCGGCACGCCGGTCGCGATCGGTGTCGCTCGCCGGTGCGACGCGGTTGACGTCGATGGCGATGCCGATCCGCGCGTCCCTCACCAGGGAGCGGAGCACGGCGCCCGCGGCCGCGTGCGCGCGAATCTGGTTCTGGGCGACGCGCAGCGCCGTCGGCCAGTCACGCAGCCCGGGCGCATGGACGCCGTCGGCGTGGCCGAGGAACGCAAAGACGGCCGGCTCGTTGAACGTCATCCAGTCGGAGACCCGATCGCCGAGGCGGGTGGCCACCCGCTCGGCGTACGTGCCGAACCAGTCGACGCTCTCCGGATTGGCGAAGCCGCCGCGATCCTGGAGGGTCTGCGGCAGGTCCCAGTGGAAGAGGTTGACGTGCGGCTTGACGCCGGCGGCGAGGAGCGCGTCGACGAGGCGGTCGTAGAAGTCGAGCCCGACGCCGTTGACCGCGCCCGTCCCGAGAGGCAGGACCCGCGACCAGCTCACGCTGAAGCGGTATCCCGTCGCGCCGATCCTGGCCATCAGCCCGACGTCTTCGCCGAACCGGTGGTAGTGGTCGCAGGCGACGTCGCCCGTTTGGCCGTCGGCGATCGCGCCCGGGACGCGGGCGAAGGTGTCCCAGATCGACGGACCTCGGCCATCTTCGGCGGCCGCGCCCTCGATCTGGTAGGCGGAGGCGGCGAGACCCCAGGCGAAGCCCTTCGGGAAGCGCGTCGCCAGCGCGACCGGGTCGAGGTCCAGCTCGGCGCTCGTCACCACTGGATCCTAGGCGGTCATCTCGTGGCCCGGGTCGCGGCGGGACCTTTGGGCTATCTCGGCGGCCCCGCACCGCACCGTAACGTTTGCGCTGCTCCTGACAGCACCTCCGGGGGACACTCGAGCTCGATGCCCGCCGCGTATACCAACCTCGCGCTGATGGCCCTCGGCGCCGTCATCGGTGCCCTGGTGTTCCCGTTTGTGATCGGCCCGCAACGCCCCCGAAAGCCGCCCCGCCTCCCCAAACGACCTGCCCGGTCCGCCGGCCCGGCCCCCCCTGCACCCCGCCACTGCCCCCGCCCCCACCCCCACGCACGCCCTCGCCC
>CAYXVP010000077.1:6752-8889 GCA_964468305.1 uncultured Anaerolinea sp.
GCGGTGTTCTCGTCCGTGATCGGCCGGCATCGCACCCGCCAGCTCGCCCGCCTCGCCGATCAGCTGGCGCAGTCGCCCGGCTCGGCCCACGTCGACGCCGTCCACGTCTCCGACCCGATCCTCAACGACGCGCTGCGCCGCCTCGTCGCGCGCATCTCGGACGTCGAGGCGACGGCTGCGACCGACCAGCTGACGCGCCTCCTGAGTCGACCGGCGTGCCTGAGCGAGCTCGCAATCGAGATCGAGCGGTCGAACCGATATCAGCGCCCGCTGACCGTGGCCCTGATCGACATCGACCGCTTCAAGCGAATCAACGACACGTATGGACACGCCGTCGGCGACGACATCCTGCGGCACGTGGCGCAGGTCCTGCGCTCCGGCGTCCGCAACGTTGACGCTCTGGGCAGGTACGGCGGCGAGGAGTTCCTGCTGGTCATGCCCGAGACCGACGTCGATGGTGGCCTCGCCAGCGCCGAGAACCTGCGGCGCATCGTCGGGCGGACGCCCTTGACGCTCGAGACACCGCGGGGGTCGACGGAGATCCGGGTCACGATCAGCGTCGGGCTCGCCGGTCATGTGGGCGAGCGCAGCCTGGACATCGACGCCCTGCTGCGCGAGGCCGACGGTGCCCTGTACGAGGCAAAGGAGGCCGGCCGGAACCAGGTCCAGGCTCATCGCCCGTTCAGCGAAGCGAGCAGCTTCCTCCGCGCGACCATCGATGCGCAGGCCCGCAACGAGGCCGCCAAGATCGGCCGCGGCGCCTTCGAGGCGTCCAGCCAGCACCTGCTGGGCGCGCTGTCGGAACGGTCGGGCTGGGCGGGCGGGGCCTCGCAGCTGATCGCGAATCTATCCGCGGAGCTGGGCCGGGCGGTCGGGTTGCCGGACAGCGACATCGAGCGGATTCGCACCGCGAGCCTGCTCCACGACCTTGGCAAGCTCGCGATCCCCGACGAGATCCTGTCGAAACCGGGGCCTCTCTCGCCGCCGGAGTGGCGGACGATCGTCGAGCACCCGAAGATCGGCCAGGTGGTCCTCGAGCAGGCCGGCGCGATCCGCGACGCCGCGGCGATCGTGCTCCATCACCACGAGTGGTTCGACGGGCGCGGCTACCCCCACGGCCTGGCCGGCGCGGAGATCCCGATCGGGTCGCGCATCGTCGCGATCGCCGACGCGTACGAGGCGATGATCTCGGACCGGCCCTACAGCGCGGCCATGTCCCATTCGGACGCCGTCGGCGAGCTCCAGCGCCAGGCCGGTACCCAGTTCGATCCCGACCTCGTCGACACGTTCGTCGCGCTCATCGGCGATGGCACGGGCACCCCGCCATCGCTCCGCCGACTGTCTGCCCTTGGTGTCCCGCCGCCTTCGGCCTCGGCGGGGCCTGGAAGGAATGGCGCCGGCCGGTCACGGCCGGCGACTGGCCGGGCGCAGGCTGGCGCTGTTCGCTCGCAGGCTGGCCCTGTGCGCGCGCAGTCCGGCACGGTTCGCGCTCCGTCCGGCACCGTTCGCGCCGAGGCGGCCGCTGTTCGCCAGATGACGACCGCCGCGCCTGCGGCGAGCACCTCGAAGCGCACGCCCAGCACGAAGGTCACAGAGGGGCCACTGCCGGCCTCCGACGATCGAGCTTCGAGTGACTCACATTCGACCGTTGGCACGCACTCGAAGAACGGCGCGCACGCGCCGGGTCGAACGCATCGCTCCGGTGCCCAGAAAGCATCGAGCAAGCCTCCGACCCCAACCATACTGCCCCCGCGCCGCACGACCGCCGGAGCCCGCGCCCACTAGATCATCAGCCGCCAATCGGTCGGCCGGCGGCCACGAGGTCGCGACGGGGACGGCCACGAGGGAGAGCCGGCGATCGCCCGGCCGGGCGATGGACTACGCGGTGGCGCCCTGCTCGGCGAGCCAGTCCTCGTAGTTGGTCTCGTCGACGCCCTTCTCGACCTGGGTCTTGGTCAGCAGGAGCGGCAGCCGCCCGGAGCGGATCGTCTCCTCGGTGATGATGCATTTCCGGACTTCGGCTCGTTCCGGAATGTCGTACATCACCTCGAGGAGCGCCTCCTCGACGATCGACCGGAGAGCCCGTGCGCCGGTCTTGCGATCAAGGGCGACATCGGCGGCGGCCTGCAGGGCGCCG
>CAYXVP010000078.1:0-8886 GCA_964468305.1 uncultured Anaerolinea sp.
CGGGCTGCTGTCGGTCGGGGATCGATTCGGGTCGATCAAGCTCGTCCCGGGCGTCGAGGTCGTGATGGCGGAGACCCGGCTCGCCGACAAGGTCCACAGCGCTGACCTGGTGCTCACCGGCGAGGGCCGCATCGACGCGCAGACCGCGTTCGGCAAGACCGCCCTGGGCGTGGCGAAGCTCGCGCGTGAGGCGAGTGTGCCCTGCATCGCCGTCGGAGGCGGGGTCGAGCCGGAGGGCGAGGCCGCGCTGTGGGCGGTCGGCGCCGTCGCGGTCGGCGTAAGCGAGCGGCCGCAGTCCCTGGCGGACGCCATCGCGGCGGGCGTCGCGCCGATCGAGCACTGTGGCCGACGCCTCGCTCGACTCCTCTCGGCAGGTCGTACCCTCGCCGGGTGACGATCGCGGCTCGAACGGCGGCCATTCGCAAGCCCGCGGCGAAGAAAACGCCGAAGAAGCGCGCCCGGCGCAAGCCGAACCCGTACGTCGCCTGGCGCAAACGCCTCGATCGGACCCGACCGGGATTGATCGACTTCACCCTGGACGAGCTCGCCGGCCTCTACGGCCACCATGCCTGGGAGCGCCGCTGGGACCCGACGTCGGAGCTGGTCCTGACGATCCTCACCCAGAACAGCGCCGACATCAACGCCGAGCGGGCGTTCATCGAGCTGCGCAAGGCCTATCCGTCCGACAAGCCGGTCGAGCACCACAATCCGGGGCCCGGATGGGGCGGCGTCGGCCTCCCCGACGGCGCGCCCCCGGACTGGTTCGCGGTCGACGTCGCCCCGCTGGAGGAGCTCGTCGAGGTCATCCGCGCGGGCGGCCTCCCGAACCAGAAGGCGAAGGGCATCAAGGCAGCCCTGCGCTCGATCCACGAGGCCCGTGGCGACTACTCGCTGGAGTTCCTCGGCGAGATGTCGGCGCTCGACGCACGCGCGTGGCTGACCAGCATCAACGGCGTCGGCGTCAAGACCGCCTCGGTCGTGCTCCTGTTCTCGTTCGGGCTGCCACTGATGCCGGTCGATCGACACGTGGAACGCGTCGCGCAGCGGGTTGGACTGCTGCCCAGGAAGGCCACCGCCGATCAGGCGCACGACTACTTCCTGGCGCTGCTCGAGCCCGACCAGATGCTCGACGCGCACGTCAACCTGATCCGCCACGGCCGCCTCGTCTGCCACGCCCAGCGGCCCAATCACATGATCTGTCCGCTGCGCGACAGGTGCCGCTTCTTCGAGCCGAAGGCGCCCTGAGCCGCTCCAGCCCACTGGTATCCTCCGGCCATGCTGGCGGGAGGGTGGCGGGCCGGGGCAGCGCCCCGGATCCTCATCGTCGACGACGACCCGAACCTGCTCGTCCTGCTCGCCGATCAGCTGCGCAACGACGGCTTCGAGATCCAGACGGCGCGTGACGGTGAGGAGGCGCTGCGGCGGCTCGACGGCGGCTGGCCGGACCTGCTGATCGTCGACATGATGATGAGCCGCATGGACGGGCTGACGCTCGCCCGCGAGATCAAGGCCCGCGCCGACCTGCCGATCATCGTCCTGTCGGCGATCGACACCGCGGACTCCAAGGCGGACCTGCTCGAGGAGGTCGCCGAGGACTACGTCACCAAGCCATATCACTACCCGGAGCTCCGGGCGCGCATCGCCCGCGTCATGCGCCGCCTCGGCGACAAGGTGCCTCGCCGCGAGCTCATCCTCGGGCCGGAGCTGACCCTCGACCTCCGGCGCAAGGCGGCCACCGTCCGCGGCGAGGCGGTCCAGCTGACGCCGACCGAATCGCGCCTCCTGTATGCCCTCGCCGCGAACCTCGGCAACACGGTCAGCACGGAGACGCTGCTCGATCGGGGCTGGGGCGACACCGACGACGCCGATCCGTCGTACGTGTGGGTCACGATGCGCCGGCTGCGCCAGAAGATCGAGCCCGACCCCGACCACCCGATCCACCTCGTCACCGTGCGCGGCATCGGCTACCGGCTCGTCCAGCAGCCGCCCGGCGCGTGAGCGACGTCGGGAGGCGACCGATCGACCTGCCCGCTTCGAGCGGGGCCCGGCCAGAGCCACAACGCATCGGTCCGTCGATGTCCTTCCGGGCGAGGCTGACGCTCGGCCTCGTCGTCGGCTCGCTGCTGCCGCTGACTGTGTTCGGGGTGGTGCTCCTGGTCACCGAGGTGGTCCGCACCGGCGCGCTCGACACGACCCTCGTCCAGGTCGTCCTGTTCGTCCTCGCCGCGGCGATCATCGTAGCCGTCAGCTTTGCCTACGTGCTGGCCAACAACCTGACGGCGCCGCTGAAGGCGGTGTCGCGGGCGGTCGAGCGGGCGTCCGCGGGCGACCTTTCGGTGCGCGTCGAGGTCGCCGGCGAGGACGAGCTCGCCCGCCTCGTCGAGAGTCACAACCGGCTCGCCGCCGCACTCGAGCAGCGCAACGCAGAGCTGCGCCGGATCCTGCTGGCGATCGGCGAGACCTCGCCGCGGGACGGCCTCGAGCGACTCGTCGCGCACGCGACGCGGAGCGCGCGGGCCGCGTTCGGCATGATCGACGCTCAGATCGAGCTCGGCGACCCGACCATGTTCCCGATCGAGGAGGACATCCCCGGCGAGGCCCGCCCGGTCCACGCCGTGCTGGCGCTCCCGGACGAGCGGGTCGGCGTGCTCCTCGGGCACCTGGCGCCGACGCGCGGCTGGGATGCCGCAGACCAGGACCTCCTCGAGCTGTACGCCAGCGAGGTCGCCGTCGCCATCCGCAACCTGGAATTGTTCGACCAGGTCGAACGGCAGCGCCAGCAGCTCATCGAGCTCGACCAGGCGAAGGACGAGTTCCTGCGCGGCATCAGCCACAACCTGCAGACGCCGCTCACCAGCATCCGCGCCTACGCCGAGCAGATGGGCTCCGAGCAGCCAGACCAGCGGCTCGCGATCATCGTCGAGCAGTCCGATCGCCTCTACCGCATCGTCCGCCAGCTCGTGGCCACGTCGCGCCTCGAGTCGGGGACCCTGCGGCCGTCGAAGGAGGTGCTGGCGATCCCGCCCCGGGTGCGACGGGCGTGGGATGCGCTCGGTGCCAGCGGCGTGTCGGTCGGGCTCGGCGGCGAGGGCGCGGGCTGGCTCGCGATCGCGGACCCGGACCAGCTCGGCCAGGTCCTGTGGGCGCTCCTCGACAACGCCGTGCGCTACGGCGGTGGAACGCCGATTCGCGCCCACGTCGCCCCGCGGACCGACGACGATCGCCTGGCGATCACGATCTCCGACACGGGGCCGGGGGTTCGGCCGGAGGATCGTGACCGGATCTTCGCGCGCTACGAGCGCGGCGCTGCAGGGGCCCGCGCGGAGGGCACCGGACTGGGCCTCTACGTCTCCCGCTCCCTGTGCCAGGCGATGGGCGGCGACCTCCTTCTCGAGCCGTCCGCAGGCGCTCGCGGGGCCGCGTTCACGATCCTCCTCCCCGCGGAGCGGCCGGCCACGGAGCACTGATCGCGCACTCGCCTCGGGAGCTCGCCTGCCGGTAGTTCCGGCGGGGCAGTACCACCGGCTGTTGCGGTCCCGAACCAATGGCAAGGTGACGGGAAAGGTCGCCTGCGAAGACTGATTGGTCGATGCCGACCATCACGCCCACACGCACCGGTCGCGCGCGTGCGCGAGATGGCGCTGCGCGAGGCCCACGCACCGGCGGGCGCGGGCAGAGCCTCGCCGAATTCGTCATGACCGTCCCGATGGTCCTCCTGATGGTCCTCTTCGGGCTCGATTTCGGCCGCGTGTTCCTGGGCTGGGTGGCGCTCAACAACGCGGCTCGCGAGGCCGCGAACTACGCTGCCATGAATCCCGACGCCTGGACGCTGCCCTACAACCTCGCCGTCCAGGCCGAGTACAACCGCCTCGTCACGACCGAGGCCTCCAACATCAACTGCACCCTCGGCGCGATCCCCGACCCGACCTTCGGCAGCGGGACGAGCATCGGCGCACCGGCCGAGGTCAAGCTGACCTGCAGCTTCAGCCTCATCACACCGTTCATCGGCGTGATCGTCGGCAATCCCGTTCCGGTGAGCGCGTCGTCGGCGTTCCCGGTTCGATCCGGGTTGATCGAGGGCATCCCGACCCCGGCGCCGACCCCATCGCCGACGCCGACGCCGACCCCAACGCCGACGCCGACGCCCACACCCACACCCGGACCGAACCCGACGCCGACGCCCACGCCGCCGCCGACGCCACCTCCAACGCCCACACCGCGCCCGACCCCCGGAACGGGCCCCGTCGTGACCCTCCTGAACCTGAAGACCAACAAGGCCAAGCCACCGTGAACCGCCGCCGGCTCCAGCGGCCAGGTCATCTTCCCGCCCCTGGTCCCGCCAAACTACAGGACCAAGTGCAAGACCCGCCGGCCGGCACCAGCGTGGCCTGCACGAGTGGCATCACGGTTCGGAGCAACGCGCCGTGATGCGCCGGTTCGCACGGCCCCGCAGGCGCCGCGGTCAGCGCGGCCAGAGTCTCGTCGAGTTCGCCTTCGTGCTGCCCATCATCGTCCTCGTCATCGTTGCGTTCGTCGAGATCGGCCGAGCCGTGTTCGCCTGGAACACGATCGCCAACGCGGCCCGCCAGGGCGCCCGCGTCGCAGCCGTGAACCAGCTCCCGGACGTGACCGACTGCGACGAGAGCCGGCCGATCGAGGACCCGTACGAGCCGCACTGGTCCATCCGCGGCTGCGCGATCGCGGCGGGCGGCGCGCTCGGCATCACCTCGGCCAACGTGACCGTCTCCTACGCCGCGCCGCCGAGCACCACCCTTGCCTGCGACCCGACCCTGCACGTGGGCTGCATCGCCGCGATCACGGTCACGTACGACTACGCGGTCTCGACCCCGTTCGTCAACTGGTTCATCCAGTCGTTCACGATGAGCCAGACGTCGGAGATGCCGATCGAGCGGGTGTTCCCATGATCGGCAATCGCATGGGCGCGTCCCTGGCGGCGCGTCGCGCGCAGACCGGTCAGGCCATCGTCATCATGGTCGTCGCGATCGTCGTCGCGCTGGCGATGGTCGCGACCATCGTCGACGGCGGCAATGTGCTGGCCCAGCAACGCGTGACGCAGAACGGCGCGGACGCCACTGCGGAGTCCGGCGCGGTGATGCTCGCGGAGCGCCTCGCCGGTGCCGACCCGCCGTCCGGCGGCTGGGACGTCAACATCGCGACCCGCCTCGCGCAGACCGCTGCGGCGAACCACATCACCCTCGAGGCCGCCTATTACACGGACATTTGCGGCATCCCGCTGCAGCTCGACGGCTCCGGCGCGATCAACGCGGACCGCACCGAGAACCTCCCCGTCGCGCTCCAGGTCGGCAACCTCACGAACTCGCTGCCTGGCGGCACCGCGACGGCGCCGGACTGCCCCAACCGCCTGGTCGGGCCGGTCGCCGGCGTGCTCGTGGTGGCGCGCAAGGACATCGGGACGTACGTCGCCGGCGCGATCGGCATCCGGACCTTCCGGGTCAACACCCGCGCCACGTCAGTGGCCGGCTACCTCCAGGGTTATTGCGACGCGACCGAGGGCCACTACTGCGCGCTGATGCCCCTGGCGATGCCGGTGAACGCGATCAGCTGCGACGGCCAGCACCAGCCCGTCGACACAGGATCGCCATGGGACTTCAACGTCGTGTACAAGGTCCCGCTCTGCTCGACCTCTTCCGGCAACGTGGGTTGGCTCGACTGGACGCCGAAGGGCGGCGGCGCGGGCGAGATCGTTTGCTCGGTCCTCAGCGCCGACAACCCGGCGATCGACCTGCCGTCCTGGGAGTACGTCACTCAGGCCGGCAACCCGAACGGCGGCGGCGGCCCGTGCGGAATGACCCTCGAGGATGCGATCCGGACCTGGGAGGGCACGACGGTGCTCGTGCCTCAGTTCGACCTGACCTGCAACCCCGGCAACAACAACGATCCGGTCAGCACCCAGCCGGACATCGTCACGGCACCGAACTACGGCTGCCCCGCCGGCTACTTAGGCGGCAACGGGTCGAACATGTGGTACCGCATGCCGAGCTTCGCCTTCTTCGAGCTGTGCGGGCCCATCGTCCCCGGCTGCAACGGACTGCACGCCGCGTACCTGCAGGGCAACAACACGGCGGAGTGCGACACCGGGAACGGCGCAACGTCGTGCCTGATCGGCCGGTTCATGCACATCATGGCCACGGGCACGGTCGGCGCCGGGGTGGGATCCGGGACCGGCAGCAAGGCCATCGGGGTCCAGTTGATCAAGTAGCCCCGGCCTTCACCGGCGGTCAGGCGGGAAGCTCGCTCGGAACCGGATCGCCGGTTTCGCTGACCAGGCTGACGCCGCCCGTGGCGTCGACGTCGAAGGTCCAGACGTGGCGTTCGATGCAACCGGCAGGGCAGTCGCCCCAGCCGATCGTGAGCTCGATGCGGTAACCGCCGCCCGCGTGCGGCTCGGAAATCCAGTGCTTCGACGCGCCGATGAGGCCAGGTTTCAGCTCCGCCGCCCCGGCGAACATCGGGTTCGTCGCGATGACCAGGGCCGCGGCGTCGCCCGGATTGGCGACGACCACGCTGATCGGTGTCGGGGTCGGCTCCAATGCGGGAGGCAGAGTCGGCGTCGGGGCGCCGCCAGCGCTGCATGCTGCGAGGCTCGAGAGGAGCATGACCGCGAGGAACGCGGCCCGGCTCGGCCGCCTGCGGTCTGGCATCGGCCGGAGGACGGTCCTCTCAGGCCGCCGGTTCCTCGACCGCTCGCGTACCCTCGCGGCGTGCCCACCCGCGCCGACGCCTGGGAGCTGCTCTGCGACTGGACCAAGACCGACGCCCTGCGCCGCCACGGTCTGGCCGTGGAGGCTGCCGTCGCCTGGTACGGGGTGAACAGGTTCGGGATCGGCGGCGACGAGCTGGAGATCTGGCGTTCGGCGGGCCTGCTGCATGACTTCGACTACGAACGGTACCCCGAGACCCATCCGGTCCGGGGCGCGGACGAGCTCCGGCGGCTGGGCTACCGCGACGACGTGGTCGAGGCGATCCTCGGCCACGGTGACCATACCGGCGTGCCCAGGACCAGCCAGCTGGCGAAGACCGTCTATGCCTGCGACGAGATGACAGGCTTCGTCATCGCCGTGACGTACGTTCGCCCGAACCGGAGCCTCGATGAAGTCGACGTCCGCTCCGTGGTTAAGAAGATGAAGGACAAGGGCTTCGCCCGGCAGGTCCCGCGCGACCAGCTCGAGAAGGGCGCGACGGAACTCGGCGTCCCGTTCGATGCGCACGTGCGGAACGTCATCGAGGGACTGAAGACGATTCGGGGCGACCTCGGCCTGTAGCCCCGGTCAATGGTTATCGGTCGGCGAGAACGGAAGCCCGCCGGGGATCTGGGTCGGGAGGATCGATTTCAGGTCGGTCGGCAGGAACGGCCCGAGCAGGACAAGCACGATCGGCACGGTCGTCTTCTCGAGGAGCTGCGCGATCGTCGAATTGTCGACGGCCTTTCGGATGCCGTTCAGGGTTGGGACGAGCTCGCTCAGCCCTCCGGGCAGCACGGACGCGTTCGAGTACGAATGGAGGATCACGATGCCCGCGGACATGAGGATCGCTGCCTCGGCCAGGCCGAACGCGACGCCGAGCAGCTGATCCGTTCGGTGGGCGAGCCCATGCTTCGGAACCCTCGACAAGAACAGGCCCGAAACGAGGTTGAGCCCGATCGCGACGGCGCTGAAGGCGATTGAGTAGCCGATCGCCTCCGCGTACTCCGTGGGCACCTTGGGCAGGATCCCGTGGACGATCGACCCGACTGGCGTGCGCAGGTAGGTCGCCGCCACGAAGCCGACGACGATGAATATGAGCCCGAAGAGCCGGCGTACGAAGCCGCTCGACCAGCCCGCCCGGGCGAATCCGGCGAGCGCGCCGAGGAGGACGAGGTCCACCATCGGCTGCGGAGCCTAGCGTCGCGGACCGCTGGAAGTGCCGGACAGGCGTGCCGCGGCGGCGCGCAGGGTCTCGAGGCGCTTCGGGAACGCGAACCGCAGCTGCGTCCGGCCGAGCTCGGGTCGCGAGTAGAACGACGAGCCCGGCACCGCGGCCACACCCGGATCGAGGATCAGCCGACGGGCGAAGGTGACGTCGTCCTCGTGGGTGAGGCTCGCGATGTCGGTCATGACGTAGTACGCGCCAGCCGGGCGCCAGACGCGGAAACCCGCCGCCTCGAGGGCAGGCACGATAGCGTCGCGCCGTTCGCGATACGTGGCCAGCAGTGCCCCGTAGTAGTCCGGCGGCAGGCCAAGTGCCACGGTGGCTGCGGCCTGCAGGGGCGCGGCAGCGCCGACCGTCAGGAAGTCGTGGACCTTGCGCACGCCGTTGGTGAGCGCGGGCGGCGCGATGACCCAGCCGACCCGCCAGCCGGTCAGCGAGTACGTCTTCGAGATCGAGTTGACCGCGACGGTCCGCTCGCGCATGCCCGGCAGCGTCGCCATCGGCACGTGCTCGCCCTCGTAGACCAGGTGCTCATAGATCTCGTCGGTGAAGACGAGCAGGTCCTGGTCGACCGCGATCGCGGCGACCGCTTCGAGCTCGGCCCGATCGAAGACCTTGCCCGTCGGGTTGTGTGGCGAGTTCAGGACGATCGCACGCGTCCGGGCGGTGACCGCGCGGCGCACCTCGGCCGGGTCGAAGGACCAGTCGGGCGGGCGCAGGGCGACGTATCGGGGCGTCGCACCGGTGATGATCGCGTCTGGGCCGTAGTTCTCGTAGAACGGCTCGAACACGACCACCTCGTCGCCGGGGTCGAGGATTGCGAGCATCGTCGCGATCATGCCCTCGGTTGCGCCGCAGGTGACCGTGATCTCGGTCTCGGGATCCGGCGCCCAGCCCGGGTAGGTCCGGGCGGTCTTCGCCGCGATCGCATCACGC
>CAYXVP010000079.1:0-8880 GCA_964468305.1 uncultured Anaerolinea sp.
GGGGGCCCTGGGGGGGAGGGCCCCTCGGGGGGACCCGGGGCAGGCCGGGGATCCGTCCGGTCGGGGCGGCACCGGGAGGGCGGGGTACGGGGGCGCCGGCCGCGGGAGCGCCGGCGGCCGCCATCGTCCCCGGGCGCCTCTGGTCACGCACCCGCGATCCCTCCCTGCGGAGCGCCGCCTGGCGGTCCCTCTGTGTCGACAATATACGCGTGGTCGCCGCAGCGTTCGCCGTCGCCGCCGGGCATCCGCTCGCGGCCGGGGAGGGTCGCCGGATCCTAGCCGCCGGCGGGAGCGCCGCCGATGCCGCGATCGCGGTCGCCTTCGTCCAGGGCGTCGTCGACCCGGCGAAGTGCGGCATCGGGGGCTGGGGCGTCGCGACGCTGTTCGATGCCGCCGCCGGGACGCTCACCTCGATCGACTTCCCCGGGCGAGCTGGTTCGCTCACGCGGCCGGACATGTGGACGAGCGCCCTGCTCGAACCGGCGTACCACGGCTACCTGCCGCGCCTGCGCGATGCCGTCAACGACGTCGGCTACCGCTCGATCGCGATCCCGGCGACGGTCCCGGGCCTCGGTGAGCTGTATCGGCTCGGCGGGTCCGGCCGGTTCGCGTGGGCTGATCTGCTCATGCCCGCGATCCGGCACGCCTACGACGGGGTGAGGATCCTCTCCGGCGTGCTCGGCGCCGGCGAGCCCGAGTGGGACTGGCCCGGCGCGGTGCCGTTGCACGAACGGCTCGCCACGAGCGCCGCGGCGCGCGCGTCGTACCTGCCCGGCGGGCGGTTCTTCGAGGTCGGCGAGACCCTCCGACAGCCGGTCCTCGGCGCAACGCTGGAGAAGCTCGCCGCCGAGGGCCCCGACGCCATCACGACCGGCCCTGTCGCGGCACGCATGGCCGCCGACTTGGCACGGCACGGCGCGGACATCACGGCCGACGACCTCGCCTCCGTGCGCCCGTCAGTGCGGCCGGCCCTCGAGGTGACGCGCCGCGAGCACCGGGTCGGCGCTTCCTGGCCGCCGGAGTCGGGTGTCTCGCTTCTTGGTCTCCTCCTGCGACTCGACGGGCGCCTCGACCCGTCGGTCGCCCTGCTCGAAACGCCGAACCTCGAGCCCCTTGTCGAGGCGCTCGAGGGCATCGCGGCACAGCGCGTTGAGCACCTCGCCGACCCCGGCTTCGTCGACGTCCCCGTCGGGGCGATGCTCGAAGCAGCGCGAACGGGGGCCCCGGCCGGTCTGCGGCAAGCCCCGCCCGCGGCGGGCGGCCACACGACCTCAGTCGTGACCGTCGACAGCGCCGGCAACGCGGTGGCGATGAACCATTCGCTGGCCAGCCACGGCGGCTCCGGGGTGATGACCGAGGGCCTTGGCTTCCTCTACAACAACTGCATGGCCGGCTTCGAGGTCGAACCCGGCCGGCCCAACTCGATCGCACCCAGGAAGGCCCGCTGGAGCGCGGCATGTCCGGCGGTCGCGGTCGGTCCGCACGGGCGGGCGAGCCTGGTGATCACAGGTCCCGGGGCGACCCGTGCCATCGCGGCAGTCGGCCAGGGTGCTGTGCGGGGGCTCGACTTCGGCGAAGACGCCGGGGTCATCGCGGCAGCCACACGGATCGATGCGCATGACGGGGTCGTCGACCTCGAGGTCAATGCCCCGCGGGACCTCGTGGCCGCGGTGGGGCGGCTGGGCCGGACCGGCGCCCGGATCGAGCCGAGCGCGGCCGCCGCGCTGTACCTGATCCGGCGAGGACCGGACGGCCGCCTCGCCGCCGCGGCCGATCCGCGCCGCCCAGGCGGCGCCTTTGTCGGCCCAAACGGGGCCTAGGGGTGGGCCCGAACGAGGTCTAGGGCGCCGCGAGCTCCGGTCGCGCCTCGGAAAGCCCGCGCCCGGCCACGACCCGCCCGGCCTGGATGACGAGCCATGGTTGCGAGAGGGCCGTGACGGATGCGACGGGGTCGCCGCCCACGACGAGCAGGTCGGCGACGTACCCGGGCTCGATGAGGCCGATGTCGTCCAACCGGAAGAGCGCGGCTGTGTTCGTCGTCGCCGACGCGAGGGCATCGAGCGGGCGCATGCCGTGCCGGACGTACAGCTCGAGCTCGGCGACCACCTCGCCGCAGCCGACCAACGGGGCGCCGCCGTCGTTGCCCGCGGCGATCCGCACCCCCGCACGGATCGCCGGCTCGAGGAAGCGGACGAGATCGTCGGCGAGGGCCTCGCACTGCTCGACGATCTCGGCCGGGATGCCGGCGCCGACACCGCCCTCGATGATTCGTCGATCGGAGAGGATCGTCGGCACAAGGAACGCGCCACGCTCCAGGAGCAGGTCGATCGCCTGCTGATCGCCGCCGTGGCCGTGCTCGACCGAATCGACGCCGGCGAGCAGCGCGTTGAGGACGCCGACGCGGCTCTCTGCGTGCGCGCCGACAGGCAGGTTGCGCTTGTGCGCCTCCTCGACGGCGACGGCCATCTCCTCGACCGTGAGCTGTGGCACGCCCGCCTGCCGCCCGGCGGTCATCATCCCGCCCGTTGCCATCAGCTTGATCGCTGTCCCGCCCTCCTTGATCAGGGTCCGGACCGCGCGACGGACCGCGTCCGGCCCGTCTGCCTCGATACCGATCCAGTGGCCATGGCCGCCGGTGATCGTCACCACCCGACCCACGGCGAGCATGCGCGGACCGGCGAGCTCGCCCCGGCCGATCATCGCCGCGAGCTCGATCGCCAGGCTGCCGGTGCCGCCAAGGTCGCGGATCGTGGTGACGCCCGCGGCCAGGGTCTCCTGCAGGCGGCGCACCGAGCGGATCGCACGCTCGGTCGGCGTCTCTTCGCGAATCGTCCGATCCGGGTCGGGCCCGCCGTCGAGACAGATGTGGGCATGAGCGTTCATCAGCCCGGGAGTGACCGTCCGGCCGGCGAGGTCGAGGACCGCCCCCGATGCGGGTGCGTCCGCAGCGGGCGCACTGATCGCAGCGATTCGTCCGTTCTCGACCCGGACGTCGGCACGCTCGGACCGGATCCCACGGCCGTCGACGACGCGGACGTCGCGGAGGGTCAGCTCCCCGGACCCAGGCATCAACCGCTCCTCCGACACGATCGCCACCCGCGGCAGGTGCGAAATTGTCGACAATCTAGCGCAGCCACAGCCACCCCCGGAGGAGCAGCCGCGCGTGAGCCCTTTGTCGACGCCGAAGCGCTGCGGCACCTCCACGGCCCGGACGAGTTCGAGGCCATCGCCCGCGACAACATGAGCGCCAGCCTCGCCCCGAACCCGGCTCCGCTAGGCTCCGGCTCGAGCCGGTCAGGCTTCGTCCGCCGCGGCCGCGCGGCCCACTGATGGAGAGCTCGCTCGCCGTGGCCACGCCCAGCGCTCCCCCGGCCGACCCACGGGTCGGCCGCACGGTCGACGAGATCGACACCCCGGCAATGGTCCTGGACCTCGACCGGTTCGAGGCGAACGCCCGGCGGATGCTCGCCACCATCCGGGCAGGCGGGAAGGACTGGCGGCCGCACTCGAAGGGCCACAAGGCGCCCTGGATCGCGCGACGCCAGGTCGAGATGGGCGCCATCGGCGTGACCTGCGGCAAGGTCGGCGAGGCCGAGGTGATGGTCGCCGGCGGCATCACCAGCGTCCTGGTCGCTAACGAGCTCGCGGCCCGCGTCAAGGTCGAGCGGCTGGCCCGCCTTCTCGACCGGGCCGAGGTCATGTCCTGCGTCGACGCACCCGTCCACGTCGAGCTCGCCGCACGGGTCGGCCAGGACGCAGGCGTCGAGATTCCGCTCGTCGTCGACGTCGACATCGGGATGGAGCGGACCGGCGTCAAGCCGGGCCGGCCGGCGCTGGACCTCGCCCGCGCCATCGACCGCGCGCCCGGGGTCCGCTTCGCCGGGATCATGGGCTACGAGGGGCACACCCTGACGCTGTGGCCGAGAGAGGAGCGGCTGGCCGCGGCGGCGGACGCGGTCGCCGGCCTGGCCGAGACGAAGCGGCTGATCGAGGCCGATGGGATCCCGGTCCCGATCGTCAGCGGCGGCGGCTCGGGCGATCATGAGGAGGCCGCGGCCCTCGTCGGCATGACCGAGCTGCAGGCAGGCGGGGCCTGCCTCATGGACCTGTTCTATGGGCTCGACTGCCACCTCGAGGAGCGTGGCTTCGAGTATGCCCTCCATGTCATCACGACCGTGACCAGTCGACCGGCCCCGGACCGGGTCATCACGGACGCGGGCTTCAAGGCCCTCTCCCAACGCCAGGAGATGGATCCCCGGATCGCCGGGCGCCCCGATCTCAGCCTCGTCTACCTGTCCGCCGAGCACGGCCGCTGGTCGCGCGAGGCCGGCGGACCAGACGTCGCCATCGGCGACCGCCTGACCGTCATCCCCGACTACCACGACACGACCACGTTCCGGCACGACGAGTTCGTCGGCGTCCGCGACGGTCGGGTCGAAGTGATCATCCCGCTCCTCGCGCGCGGCCGGCTGGCCTGACCGGAGCGCGGCCGGAGGTGGAGTTCGACCTGCTCATCCGCGGCGGAACGGTCGTGGACGGAACCGGCCGCCCGGCGTACCGCGGCGACGTCGGGGTCCGCGCCGATCGGATCTCGGCCCTCGGCGCGATCCCCGACGACGCCGTCGCGGCACGAACCGTACAGGCGGCGGGCAGGACCGTCGCACCCGGGTTCATCGACCCGCACGTCCATTCGGAGACAGCCCTCCGCGGCAACGCCGATCGCTACGGGTCGGTCCAGCAGGGCGTCACTACGCACCTCACGGGCCCGGACGGCTTCGGCTGGGCGCCGCTGCCGGATGGCGGTTCGGCGGACCTGTGGCGCGCGTATGCATTCGCGAGCGGCCAACCCGACCTCCAGCCGCGCTGGCCGACGATCGAGTCCTATCTCGACGGCTTCACCGGCAACGTCCCGGTCAACGTCGTCCCGATGGCGCCCCACCAGGCAATCCGCTACGCGGCCATGGGCTGGGCGGCGCGCCCGGCCTCCGCCGACGAGCTCCGCCGAATGGAGGACCTCACCCGGGCCTGGCTGGCGCACGGCGCCGTGGGCATCAATACCGGGCTCGACTACCCGCCGGCGGCGCATTCCAGCATCGACGAGCTGGTCGCCCTCGCGCGCGTCGTCGGGGAGCAAGGCGGCGTCTACGCCTCCCATATGCGCTACCAGGGCCTCGGCCGGGCGGCGGCGTACCGCGAGGCCGCGGAGATCGGCCGCCGGGCCGGCGTCCCGATCCGGATCTCCCACGAGTCGATCGACGACGAGTCGGAGGGGATCGTCGACGATGCGCGCCGTGAGATCGATCTGACCATCGACTGGTACGTCTACCCGGCCGGCTCGAGCCACCTGATGGTCTGGCTGCCGCCGGAGGAGCAGGTCGGTGGCGTCGACGGGCTACTCCCTCGGCTTCGCGATCCCGAGACCCGTGCCCGGATCGCGGCTTTGATCGAGAAGCAGCTCGTGGAATCGGCGGCAACCGGGGCTCGCGAGTACTTCGCGGCGACGCACACCGGTCGTCACATCGGCCGGTCGATCAGCGAGATCGCGGCCGACCGCGGCACCTCGATCGGCGAGACGGCGGTCCAGCTGATCGGGGAGGAGTCGCCGGAGGCGATCCTGATCTTCAAGCGCGGGCTCTCCGAGGATGCCTTCGACGCTCTGGCGCGCCGCACCGTCGGCCATCCGGCCTACACCGTCGCAAGTGACGGCGTGTACCACGGCGTGCTCCCCCACCCCCGCGGCTACGGCTGCTTCGCCCGGTTCCTGCGCCGCTGGGTCCGCGAGTCGGGCGCGGTGGACCTCCCCACCGGGATCAGGGCGATGACGGGACTGACCGCGGAGCGATTCGGCGTCACCGACCGAGGGCGGTTGGCCGTGGGCCTCGCCGCCGACATCGTGGTCTTCGACGCAGCGACCGTCGCCGAGCAGTCGACCTGGGAGCAGCCGCGGCTGCCGCCGCTCGGGATCGACGCGACGATCGTCAACGGCCGAATCGTGGTGGAGCACGGGACGCCGACCGGCGAGCTGCCAGGTCGAGTTCTTGGCGGCACCTGATGACCGAGCCCAGCCTGGCCCTGCTGCCCGGAGCGCCGATCGAGCTCATCAATGCGCGAACGCTGTTTCCGGGTAGCCCGATCCGTCGACGGAACGCTGCCAGCGTGATCCGGCTCGAGCGCGGCGGCCGACTGCTGATGGTGTTCTCGCAGGGCAACGGGCCGGAAGTTCGCAACGACGCCGCGATCATGCAGACGACCTCCGACGACGACGGAGCGACGTGGGCCGAGCCCATCCCGATCTACGCGTATCCGGGCTGGTTCTGCCTCGCGATGGGCGGCTTGGCGCGCCTCGCGGACGACGACGTGAAGCTCCTGGTGGGTCGGATCCGACTCGATCTGGCGCTCTCCGGCACGGAGCCGATGACCGGCTGGTGGGTCGCCTCGAGCACGACGCGGGACGGCGGTGCGACGTGGTCCGAGCCCGGTCCCGAGATTCGTCTCTTCCCGGAATGGACCGAGCTGTACGGAGCCAGCAACCCGCACCCGATCGAGGGCGGGCGATGGCTCTGGGCGGTGATGGGCACGACGGGTCGCGACAAGGACTGGCACGCCGGCGTCGTCACGACCGGCGCGAGTGGCGACGACTTCGGCCCGGTGACGGTGATCGCCAGGGCAGACGGCCGCGACTACAGCGACATCGACGTCGTCCGGCTCGACGACGGCCGCTTCCTGGCCGTCGTGCGCGAGCACGTGACTCGCCAGAGCGTGCTCAGCCACTCCGCCGATGAGGGCCGCACCTGGTCGGCGATTCGGCCGACGCCGTTCAAGGGCTCGAACATCAAGCTCTTCCGCCTGCGCTCCGGCGCGATCCTGTGCGCCTATCGCGACGAGGATCCCGACCGACGGGGCGTCAGCGTGAGCGTGACGGGCGACGGCGGGGCGACGTGGGAGCTCGCGGGCCAGCTCTACGCCGCCGGACCCGCGTCACAGCACCGGCCGGGGAGCTTGTGCGGCTACCCGGACATCACGCTGCTCTCGGATGGCACGCTTGGCGCCGTGCTCCACTCGTACGCCACCGACGATGGCATCCAGCTGCACTGGCTCCGGCTGCGGGACCTGTCGTAGTGGCTTCGCCCTGGTTGAGAGGTCGCCCTTGTTGAGATTGGAGGAGGCATGACCGAGGACAAGCCGAAGGTGCTGATCACCGGCGCCAACGGGCTGATCGGGTCGCTCGTCCGGCGCGGACTGTCGGACAGATATTCGTTCAGCGGGCTGAGTCGCCATCCGGTCGAGGGAATCCCGTACACCACGGCGTCGGTCACCGACCTCGACGCGGTGCGTCGGGCCGTCGCTGGACAGGACATGGTCCTGCACCTCGCCGGCGAGACGAAGAACGCCGACGACTGGGACGATCACTTCCAGGTCACCGCGGGCGGCACGGTCAATGTCTTCCGGGCCGCCGACGAGGCCCGCGTCCGGCGCGTCGTGTTCATGAGCACGGGCAGCACGATGTGCGGCTGGGAATGGGACGACAGCCTGCCGTATGGGAAGCTCGCCCGGGGCGAGTGGGACGAGGTCTCGGACTGGGAGCTCCTCGACGACCGTACTCCGCCGCGGCCCGACAGCCCGTATGCCTGCGCGAAGCTGTTCGGCGAGGCGATCGCACGCTGGTATTCCGACACGACCCCGATGTCCGTCCTGGTGATCCGGTTGGGCGCGGTGCTGGCGTCCAATCACCCCGAGCTGATCCGGCACTTCCCCGGCTTCCTCGACCAGGGCGACGCGGTCCAGATGGTCGACAAGTGCCTCGGCGCCCCGGCGACGGTGCGCTTCGGGATCTTCGACGCGATCTCGGAGAACTGGTCGCGCTGGCGCGACACGACGCCGGCCGAGGAGGTCCTCGGCTGGCGGCCCACGGGCTCGTCCGACCGCTTCGACAAGTCGGCGCTCGCCCGCTAGATCGCCGGGACGGCGTCGATTCGGGCCGGGTCGCTAGCTCGGCGCAGGGGCGCCCGGAGACGCATCCCTGACCACGTGCCCCGCCTTGACGACGGCGCGGACGCGTTCGAGCCGGCCAAGGTCAGCCAGGGGATCGCCATCGACGAGCAGCAGGTCGGCGCGCTTGCCTGGCTCGACCGTCCCGATCTCGGATTCGAGGCCGAGGAGCCGGGCGGCGTTGCTGGTCGCGGCGAAGATCGCCGCCATCGGCGAAGCGCCGTGCTCGGCGATGAGCCGCACCTCGCGCGCAACCATGTCCGGCATGACGCCGCGGACCCCGCAATCCGTGCCCGTCGCCAGCGGGATGCCGAGACGAATCGCCGTCTCGCAGGAGCGGCGGTGGAGTGGCTCGAGATGCTCCTGGCGCGCGCGGGAGGCGGGCGAGAGCCCATCGAGCGTCCGCCAGACGTCGGTCACCGACAGCGTCGGGACGAGCATCGTGCCGTGCTCGGCCAGGGCCTCGAGGTCGGGTTCTTCGGCGAGGAAGGCGTGCTCGACGCTGGCCACGCCGGCGCGTGCGGCGCGGCGGACGGACTCGCCACCCTGGGCATGGGCGAGCACGCGCCGATGGAGACGAGCCGCCTCGTCGACCGTCGCGTGGAGCTCGTCCTCGGTCATCTCGGGCGCGCCACCGGCCTGATCCCAGCCCGACAGCATCGCAGCCTCGCTCGCGATGGCCTTGATCACGTCGGCGCTGTCGCGGACGTTGGCCCGCACGCCCCGCCGGAACTCGAGCTCGGTATCGCACTCGCGACCGAAGGGCCAGCCATGGCCGCCGGTGATCGTCAGTGCGGGGCCCGCCGCGAGGATGCGCGGGCCGAGGAGGTGCCCGGCGTCGATCGCGTCGCGGAGCTCGTAGTCGAACCGTTCGGGCGCGCCGCCGCTGCG
>CAYXVP010000080.1:0-8823 GCA_964468305.1 uncultured Anaerolinea sp.
CCTCTGGCGGTGGTCAACCACCTCGGGCGGGGCGCCCGGGATCCTGGGCATCGTCGTCTTGCGGATCTTCCTGCTCATCGTCGGGCGGAACCAGGATTTTTCCGTGCTCACGCAGACGGCGGGCACAGAGACTCCGCAAACGGGCGGCTATCTCCCCGTCTTCGCCGTCGCCATGTTCATGTCGCTGTTCGTCGTCTACGGCTTCGACACGGCGGGCACGTTCGGTGAAGAGACCTTGGACGCCAGTCGTCAGGCGCCGCGCGGCATCCTGTCGGCGATCTGGCTCTCGGGCCTCGTCGGGTTCGTCTTCCTGCTCGCGATCGTGCTCGCGATTCCCGATGTGACCGCGTCCCTGACCGACCCGGCACCGATCGCGACATCGATCAGGGCCGGGCTCGGTGAGACGTTCGGCAACCTGTACCTGTACGTGATCCTCATCGCCGTGTACGTCTGTACGCTCGCCATCCAGGGGGCGACCACGCGGTTGATGTTCTCCATGGGTCGTGATCGGCGTATGCCGCTTGGCGGCACATGGGCGCACGTCAACCAGACCTTCAAGACGCCCGCCAATGCCGCGGTGGCGGTTGGCGTCCTGGCCGCGATCCCGTTCGTCATCACCGACAGCCCCGCCGTCCTTGCGGCCGGCGCCACGGGCCTCATCTACCTGAGCTACTTCATGTGCAACCTGGGCGTGCTTCGTGCGCGCACGACCGGCTGGCCACACAAGAGCGCCTGGTTCAGCCTCGGCAGCTGGGGGACGATCATCAACGTCATCGCCCTGATCTGGGGCGGCGTGATGATCGTCAACTTCGGCTTGTGGAGCGATTCGAGTCTGTTCGGCAACTTCGGGAGCTCCCTTCGGGATCTCACGAATCCGAGCCTGACGATCCTGACCTCCGGCGGCACCGCGATCTCATTCTTGCCGGACATCCCGTTCTATGAGGCATCGATCCTGTTGATCCTCGTCGTCGGACTGATCTACTACTTCGCAACCGGTCAGTCCCGGCGCGAAGACCGCGTCGAGGCCGACATGGCCACCGGCGAGGCGATGATCGCCTAGCGGTCGTCGCGCAATCAGGTAGGCGGCCAGACGGTGACGTCCCCGGCCGCTGAGGAGGAGCTGCGGGGCGCGCTTCGTGACGAGCTCACGAGCGCGCTCCGCCGCTTGCCGGAGCTCGCCGCGGGTGAGCTGACGTTCGTCCCGCTGTCCGGCGGGATCACCAACCGCAACTTCCTCGTGACAGGCGCGGCGGGCGGCGGAAAGTACGTCCTTCGACTGGCCGGCAACGACACGTACCTCCTCGGCATCAGCCGCGAGGTGGAGCATGCGGCGACCGTCGCGGCGGCGGGCGTAGGTGTTGGTCCCGAGGTCGTCGCCTTCGTCCGCCCTGAGGGCTACCTCGTCACCCGGTTCATCGAGGGCCGTCCGATCCCCCAGCCAGAGATGCGAACGCCTGAGCGACTCCAAGCCGTCGGCGACACGCTCCGCCGGATTCACGACGGCCCGGCGATCCCCGGGCTGTTCGTGCCATTGCGGATCGTCGAGGCGTACCGCGCGCTCGCGCAGTCGCGGGCCGTGGCGATCCCGCCGGAGTACGGCCTGGCCGCGGCGATCGCACGCCGCATCGAGCTTGCCTTCCTGACAGCGCCGGTCGAGCTGCGGCCGTGCCACAACGACCTCCTCAACGCGAACTTCATCGACGACGGCTCGCGCGTCCGGATCGTCGACTGGGAGTACGCAGGCATGGGCGACCCGTTCTTCGACCTCGGCAACTTCTCGATCAACCACGAGCTCGAGTCGGACCAGGACGAAGTCCTGCTCAAGGCATACGCGGGTGAGGTCCGGGCCGCCGAGCTCGCGCGGATCACGCTGATGCGCGTCGTCTCCGACTTCCGCGAGGCCATGTGGGGCGTCCTGCAGCAGGGCATCTCTACGCTCGACGTCGACTTCGTTGCCTATGCCGCGGAACACTTCGACCGCCTGCTCTCGGTCGCGGCTCGGCCCGCGTTCGAGCGGGCGCTCATCGACGCCTCCGGAGGATGATCGTGGGCCGGCGGTTCGAGATCGGGGCGGTCATCCCGATCGTCCAGAGCGGGCCGGACCGTTCCGCGCCCGGCTGGCCCGAGGTTCGAGACCAGGCCAGACGCGCCGAGGAGATCGGCTTCGACACGATCTGGGTGCCCGACGAGCTGCTCTGGCAGGTTGAGGATGCCGCGCCGCGGGGAGCGTGGGACGGCATTTCGATGGCCGGCGCCGTGGCGGCCGTGACGACGAGGGCCAAGATCGGGACCTGGGTCCTGTCCGCGCTCCACCGAAACCCGGGCATCATCGCCAAAACCGCCGAGACGCTTGACGAGATCAGCGGCGGCCGTTTCGTCTTCGGGCTCGGGGCTGGGCACGCGGACCCTGGGCAGGCCCACGCGTTCGGGCTTCCGGAGGACAAGATCTTCGCCCGGTTCGAGGAGGCCCTCCAGATCATCGTCCCGCTCATCCGCGAGGGCCACGCGCAGTTCGAAGGGACGTATCACGCGGCAAGAGACCTTGCCCAGGCGCCGCGAGGACCACGTGCGGGAACGATGCCGCTCTTCCTCGGTGGCAACGGCGACCGCGCCCGGCGGCTCGCCGTTCGCTACGCCGACATCTACAGTTGTTACGTCGTGGAGCGGCCCTCCGTCGACGAAGTCGGTCCGCACCTTGTTGCTCTCGAAGCGATCTGCGCCGAGCAGGGCCGAGACCCACGCTCGATCGGACGGTCAGTCGGTGCCTGGGCCCGTCCGCTCGATCCTGTCGGAACCCGCGCAGACACACTCAGTGGAAATGCCGAGCAGATCGCCGACACCATCCGACAGTTCCGCGAGGCCGGTTTCACCCACGTCGAGCTGATGTACCTGCCGGGCACGATGGAGGCGCTCGAGGCCCTTGCTCCGGTGGTCGAGGCGATCCACGCGGACTGACCCCGCAGGCCATCATCGAAGACGTGGCTGAGCAGGCGCGTGTCGTCGTCATCGGCGGAGGGATCACCGGGGTGAGCGTCGCCTATCACCTCGCCGAGCAGGGCTGGACCGACGTCCTGCTCCTTGAGAAGGCGGGCCTCACCGCGGGTGCCACCTCGCAGGCTGCCGGGCTCGTGACGGCATTCAACCCGTCGTCGACGATGCTCGCCTGGCGGCGCTACTCGATCGAGCTGTACGGGCGGCTCGGGGCGTTCTCGGCGGTCGGTTCCGTGCGCCTGGCGTCGTCGCCGGAGCAGCTCATGGAGCTGCAGCGGACGGCTTCACGCACGCGTGGTCTCGGGCTCGACGTGGAGGTGATCTCGCCCGCGGAGGCCCGCCACCTCCTGCCGGCGATCTCCCCGCACAGCCTGTACGGAGCAGTCTACCTGCCCGGCGACGGCTATCTCGACCCACACGGTGCCACGCACGTGCTTGCCGCGGCCGCGCGGGCGAAAGGTGTGCGCATCCGGACGAGCACGCGCGTGACCGGTTTCGAGCTCGGGGCACGGCATGAGATTCGGCGCGTCCTCGTCGACGGCGCCGACCCGATCGAAACGGAGCACGTCGTCAACGCCGCTGGGCTGTGGGCGCCGCGGATCGCCGAGATGCTCGGGCTGTTCCTGCCTTCCACGCCGGTCGACCACCAGCACGTGGCCTTGAAGGGCGTAGCGGGTCACGAGCTGCCGGCGGACATGCCCGCCTGGCGCGACCCGGACAACCTCGTCTACGGCAAGGCCGAGCACGGCGGGATGCTCTTCGGCGGGTATGAGGCTCAGCCGCACGCGCGCTGGCTCGATGGCGTGCCGTGGGAGCACGCAGCAACCGCATTGGAGCCCGACTGGCAGCGCTTCCAGCCGCTCATGGAGGGCGCCATCCGGCGTTTCCCGTTCCTCGCCGACGCGGAGGCCGTTCGGCTCGTCTGCCACCCCGACGCGATGACCCCGGATGCCAACCCGCTATTTGGTCCGATGCCCGGCGTACGCGGCTTCTGGGTGGCGGCCGGCCTCTCGCTGAATGGCTTCGGCGGCGGCGCCGGGATCGGGCGGAGCCTCGCCGCGCAGATGACGACCGGCGACCCGGGGGTTGACATCGCGCCCTACCGCGCATGGCGCTTCGCGGACACGTACCGCGATCGCGAGTTCGCGGCGGCCCTCGCTCGCGAGACCTACGCGGACTACTACCGCCTCCGGTTTCCCTATGACGCTGACGTCGCGGGCCGCCCGCTTCGCCTGTCCGCGCTCAACGACCGTCTCGAGGCTGCCGGTGCCGTCTTCGGCACGAAGGCCGGCTGGGAGCGCGCGGATCTCCTCCGGCCGGGCCAGCACTGGATGCGCAACGGCCGGATCGAGCGTTCACGCGGCTGGTCGAAGCCCGACTGGTTCGAGCGGGTGGGGGAGGAGCATCGGGCGGCCCGCGAACGCGTGGGCATCATCGACCTCAGCTCGTTCGGCAAGATCGAGGTTTTCGGGCCAGGCGCTGTGGCACTCCTGAACTGGACCGCGGCAAACGCCATGGACAGGGCGGTCGGGTCGGCGATCTACACCCAATTCCTGAACTGGTTCGGCGGGGTCGTTTCGGATGTCACGGCGACGCGGCTCGGGCCGGACCGCTACCGAGTCCTGACCGGCGCCGGCTACCTCGCGGCGGACCTGGGCTGGCTGGCCACCCGGGCTCGAGACGGCCTGACGACGGATGGGGTCGAGGTGGGCGACGTCACGGACGACTGGACCGTGATCGGACTCTGGGGTCCGCGCGCCCGCGACGTGCTCCGGGGCGTGACTGGCGACGCCGTGGACGACGCCGCGCTACCGATGCGACAAGCGCGGTCGATCACCGTCGCGACACAGGCCGGCTCCGTCGAGGTGCTCGCGACGCGGCTCTCGTACGCCGGTGAGCTCGGCTGGGAGCTGACGGTCCGACCGCGCGGCGCCGTCCCGGTGTGGGACGCGCTGCTCGCCGCTGGCCGACCGCACGGCATCGAACCGCTCGGCTACCGCGCCCTCGAGTCGCTTCGTCTCGAGAAGGGGTACCGCTATTTCGGCGCGGAGCTGACGCCCCGCGAATCGCCCCTCGAGGCGGGAATGGACCGCTTCGTCCGGCTCGACAAGCCCGGCGGCTTCTTCGGTCGCGATGGGCTCGTGGCACGCGATTCCGCGGGGGCGGGCAGCGGAGGCCAGCGCCTCCGAACGGTCGTCATCGGCGGCGACGAGTGGCTCCCGATCTACGGCGGTGAAGCCGTCCGAATCGACGGTGTCGTGGTCGGGCGACTTCGGAGCGCGGCGTTCGGCTATACCGTCGGTCGCACAGTCGGCACGACCTACCTGCCGGCGGGCGTCGCCGAAGGCGCCGCGATCGAGATCGACGTGTTCGCCGATCGAGTGCGCGGCGCGGTCGCGGCGGACGTCCTCGTCGACCCCGCCGGCGCACGGATGCGCGGCTGACGGTCAGCCGCTGACGGCCTCCGCGAGCAGGTCGTCGAAGTGATCCCCGTTGAGGGCCTTCGAGGCGCGGGCCCAGCGCTCCTCGGCCCAGCCCCAGAAGTCGTAGTCGATCGAGGAGATCGCGGCCTGGATGGCGGCCCAGAGCGTCCAGCCGACGTCGGACATGATCATCTGCAGGCGCATCCGGGCGAGGAAGGCGGGCGTCGCCTCGCCGAAGTACGCGGCGCAGAGCTCCTCCTGCCGCGCCGCGTCGAAGCCGAGCTCCTGGGCGGTGTTGCCGAGCTCGAACGTCGGGTCGTTGTTGCCGCTGTACTCGTAGTCGACGATCCACAGCTTTCGGCCGTCGTCGAGGTAGTTCTCGGCGAGCAGGTCGTTGTGGCAGGGCACGGTGGGCAGGGGGTTGGCGAGCAGCGCTGCCTCGATGAGCGTGACCTTCGGCAGCTCGTCGCGGTAACCCGTGGGGACGCGGATCGAGCGCTGATCGACAACGCCAAGGTAGTAGTCGGTCAAGCGGAACATGTCGAAGTCGTCGCGGAAATGCGGGCCGGCATGGAGCTGGCGAAGTGACTCGGCGATCCGCGCGGGTGTGCCGGGCTCGGCAAACGCGGCGTTCGACATCGTCCGGCCGTCGATCCACTCGAGTGCAAAGGCGCCGCTCTCGGGATCGTGGGCGACGAGCCCCGGGCCGACACCCGCCTCGGCCGCCGCTCGGGTGTTGTGCAGCTCGTTCTCTCGATCGACCGCCAGCAGGTCCGTCGAAGCGCCGGGCAGCCGGACGAAATAGGGCAAGCCATCGACCTCGACCCGGAAGTTCTGGTTGGTCAAACCCGCCGCGATGGGGGACATGCGAATCTCGCGCCCGGGCCAGAGTCGAGCGACGACCTCGTCGATGGCTACGGGCGTCATCCGGCGGTTGCCGGAAAGAGCTTCCAGTGCCCCTCGGAGATCACGTCGATCGAGCCATCGACGACGCGGATGCCCGTGTCGTCGTCGATCGCGTATGACGGCCGGGGCATCGCCGCGGCCCAGCGTTCGGCATCGGCCATGGTGTTCTCCGGGAGCGCCGGGTTGTCCAGGTGCGGGAAGATCGAGAAGTCGACGAGCCCGAGGCACTCGTCCCGACCCGAGGGCGGCTTCCACTGCATGAAGTCCTCGCCGATGCTCGGCGTCAGCACGAGGCTGCCGGCGCTCAGCCCCACGTAGGTGAGGTCTGGCAACGTCGGCAGCAGGTCGGCGAGGCCGGATTCGCGCATCCAGTGGGCGAGGTAGAGCGGGTCGCCGCCGTTGACGAGGAGGACGTCCGCCTCGCGTACCCACGGGATCCAGCGGTTCGCGCCAACGCTCGGCAGCGCGGCGAGCTCCAGAACGCCGACGGACTTCCAGCCGAGCTCGACCATCGGGGTTCTCGGCTCGAGCCCGGCGATGAACTTCCAGGCCTGCACAGGACTGACGTCGGGATGTCCGTAGGAAGCGGTGGGAACGGCCAGGGCGTTGCTGTCCGCGATCGGCCTGCCGAGCAGTTCGATAAGCGCGGCTTGGAGGCTCGGATTCGTGATGCCGGCCGAGGTGAGGAGGAGCTGCACAGCGCCCTTTCCCTGGTTGCCAGCGGCTAACCTCGCGTGAGGAGCAGGCAAGGGAGGATAGGCGGACCTTGGTCGAGCACGCGCGGGCGGTGATCATCGGCGGCGGCGTCGGCGGGACGTCCATCGCCTACCACCTGACCGAGCTCGGCTGGCGCGACGTCGTGCTCGTCGATCGGGCGGAGCTGACGTCCGGCTCGACCTTCCATTCCGCCGGCCTCGTGGGCCAGCTGCGGTCGACCACGACGTTGACCCGGATGATGATGTACGGCACCTCGCTCTATCGCCGACTCCAGGCCGAGACCGGCGTGGACGTGTCGTGGCACGAGGTGGGCTCGTTGCGGCTCGCGTCGACGAAGGAGCGCTTCGAGGAGCTGCAGCGCCAGGCGGGCTGGGCGAAGACGTTCGGGCTGCCGCTCGAGCTAATCACGCCCGAGGAGGCGCAGGCCAAGTTCCCGCTCATGACGCTCGACGGCGTCCTCGGCGCGGTCTGGCTGCCCACCGACGGCTGGTTGGATCCGTCCGGACTGGCCCAGGCGCTGGCGGCGGGTGCGCGCTCCCGTGGCGCCTCGATCCGCCAACACACCCGCGTCGTCGGCATCGACGTCGACGGCGGGCGGGTCAGGGGCGTCGAGGTCGAGACGAAGGGCGGCGCTCGGGAGACGATCGAGGCGGACGTCGTCGTCAACGCCGGCGGTATGTACGCGCCGGAGATCGGGCGCATGGCGGGCGTGTCAATCCCGATCATCCCGATGGCCCACCAGTACCTGTTCACGAACGCGATCGACGGCGCGGTGCCGACGCTGCCGACGATGCGCGACCCGGATCGTCTCTGCTACTTCCGCGAGGAGGTCGGCGGGCTGTGCATGGGCGGCTACGAACGCGACCCTGAGCCGAAGTTCCTCGATGGCCTGCCGCCGGACTTCAACCACCGGCTGCTCGAGCCGGACTGGCCGCGCTTCGATTCGATCATGCGCGGCGCGATCAGCCGCGTCCCCGCCATCGAGAACGCGGGCGTGACCAGGATGATCAATGGGCCCGAGGCATTTACGCCCGACAACGAGTTCATCCTCGGCGAGAGCGAGACTCGCGGCTTCTTCGTCGCCGCCGGGTTCTGCGCCCACGGCATCGCCGGGACGGGCGGCATCGGCCAGCAGCTGGCGCAGTGGATCGCGACCGGCGAGGCCGAGCTCGACCTGTGGAAGATGGACATCCGTCGCTTCGGCGGTCAGTACCGCTCGCAGAAGCTGACGCTCGAGCGGGCCTACGAGAACTACGCGACCTATTACGACATCCACTACCCGAACGAGGAGCGCTTGGCGGGGCGGCCACTCCGCCTCTCGCCGGCGTACGAGGAGGTCGCGGCGCTCGGCGCGGTCTTCGGCGAGAAGTCGATGTGGGAGCGCCCGAACTGGTTCACCCCGAACGAGGAGGGCGCGGGCGTTTCGTCACGGCCCGCCCTCGAGGCCACGCGCCCACGCGGCTGGGCCGGGGAGCACTGGTCGCCGGCCATCGGAGCGGAGGCGCTTGCGACGCGCCAGAAGGCCGCGCTCTTTGACGAATCGAGCTTCGCCAAGATCGAGATCGAGGGGCCGGGTGCCCTCGACTTCCTGCAGCGGCTGTGCGCGAACGACGTCGACAGGCCGGTCGGCTCGATCACCTACACGTCGATGCTCAACCAGCGCGGCGGCATCGAGTGCGACTTCACCGTCCCCCGTCGCCACGAGACCCGATTCCTGATCGTCAACAGGTAGGCAGTCGGCAACGCCGCACCAGGCTGGTTGCCTCGGCACCTGCCCGACGCAGGC
>CAYXVP010000081.1:0-7805 GCA_964468305.1 uncultured Anaerolinea sp.
TAAGGGAACGGCCAGGGCCGGCCGACCCGACCGGGAAATCAGCAGCTGACGGGCGCCGCCGCCGCCGGGATCAGCCCGGCGCGAACCTTGTCGAAGCAGCTCGAGCAGTAGACGGGGCGATCGGTCCGCGGCGCGAAGGGCACCATCGCCTGGTTGCCGCAGGCGTTGCAGACCGCGGCGTGGTACTCCCGCGGCCCGCCCATGCGGACGCGTTTGGCGTTCGCCCGACAGCTTGGACAGCGTTGGGGCACGTTCACCAGCCCCTTCTCGGCGAAGAAGCGCTGCTCGCCGCTGGAAAAGATGAAGCTGTCGCCGCAGTCCCGACAGGTGAGGGTTTGGTCCTCGAACACCGCGTCCGTCCTCCGCTCGCTGAGGGTCGCACGTCTCGTTCCGCTCCCCGACGAGACCCGTCCTCCTCCGAACGGGCCTCGATCCAGAACCTGCGGGCGAGGATACGTTCGCCGTCAAGCGGCGCAACCGGGGGCTCGACGTCGGCCGAGCGTGGCGTTGCCCGACGGCACCGCCAAAGGGCGCCAAGCGACGCCGGGAACCGGACGGCGCGCGTCGTCGTCTGCCGCGCCATGACCGAGCAGCCGCCGGCCTCCGGCACCCCGCGCCCGGCTCGCCTCCCGGCCGCCGCGGGCCTCGTCCTCGTTCTCGCGGCAGCCTGCTCCCCAGCCGCCGGCGGAACCGCCGGCCCCAGCACCGCGCCGACCCCCGAACCGACACCCACGGCCGTCGCCGGCATCCAGCATCCGACCGGCGCCAGGGACATCGTTCTCCGCCTCGAGCAGAGCGGCGGCTTCGTCCCTGTCGAGTCCCTGGCCACCTCCGCCCCGACCTTCACCCTCCACGGCGACGGGACGGTGGTCTTCCGCGACAGCCAGGCGACTCCGCCCGAGATTGTCGGCAGCATCAGCCGCTCGGTGCCATTCCAGACGGTCAAGCTCGGCGAGGAAGGCATCCAGGCGCTCCTCGAGTTCGCTATCGGGCCGGGCGGCATCGGCATCGCGGTCGGGCCGTACATGGGCCACGTCGCCGACCTGCCGTCGACCGTCTTCACGGTCAACGCCGACGGACGACAGAAGCAGGTCAGCATCACCGGCCTCTCCCCGGACATGCACGACCCCCAGGACGCGCTCATCGTGACCGCGCTTGCACGACTCGCGGACAAGCTGCGTACGTTCGGCAACGACGTCGCGGGCGAGGGGGTGTATGAGCCAGCGGCATATCGGGGCGTGCTCCAGAAGGTCGATCAGGCGAGTGGCGCGATCACCGACTGGCCATGGACGGACATCAGGCCGAGCGACTTTACGGCCGCCGCGAACGAGTTCCTGCTCATCCACACGCTCACGCCTGCCCAGGTCGCGGTGCTCAACATCCCCGAAGTCCAGGGCGGGATGCTCGGCCTGAACCTGCAGAAGGATGGGGTCCTGTACTCGCTGGCGCTTCGCCCGCTGCTCCCCGACGAGGCGTCGTAGCCGCTCCTCCGACCCTAAACTGGCCCGACACGACGCGCCAGTCGAAGGAGGTCAGACGTGAGCGTGATCATCGTCCGTGAGATGGTCGGCACGAGCCCCCGGTCGTGGAGCGACGCCGCCCGCCAGGCCGTTGCCACGGCCGCCCGAACCGTGCGCAACATCAAGACGATCGAGGTCGTGAAATCCACCGCCGTCGTGGAGGACGGTGAGATCGTCGAGTACCGAGTCGACCTGAAGATCGGCTTCGAGTACGAGGGTTGACCCGGTATCCACAAGCTATCCACCGTTCCGTAATCCGGGGATGAGTCGCCGACACGAACATGCCGACGATGCCCAGCCGTCCCTCATATGGCGCCGCCGCTTCGCGCCACGACGCCGCCACATCAGCCGCCGGAGTCGAGGAGCTCGACGAGCTGGCTGAGGCACCGCCGAGCGCGGCAGCCCGCGCCCTCGGGCGCCCGCGAACCCCGAAGCAGGCACGACCGCCGATCGTCGTGAAGTCAGACGACGAAGCCACGACCGCACCGGCGCTTCCCGGTGGCGTGGTCCCACTCGACTACCCGGTTCAGCTGAGCAAGGTCCAGCCACCGCCACTGCGGGACGACACGCTGGCGCGGGACCGCCTCCTCGATTGGCTGTCCGTGAAGATCCACAGCCGGGTGGTCCTGCTCGTCGCCGAGGCCGGCTATGGCAAGACCACCCTGCTCGCCGACTTCTCCCGCCGCACCCGCGTGCGGATGCTCTGGTTCCGATTGGATCGCGGCGATCGGGACTGGGTCGGCTTCATCGCCCATCTCGTCGCCGCGCTGCGAGTGCATACGCCGGCTTTCGGATCGACGACTGCGGGCCTGCTCAGGGAATCTGGGACCTCCGTGCCGTCTATCGACACGGTGCTCAACGCGTTACTGCGCGAACTCTCGGGCTTACCGAATGATCCCCTCGCTCTCGTCTTCGACGATCTGCATATCGTCGACGACTCGCCGGAGATCGACCGGATCATCCGGGAGCTCCTGGCGCGAGGCCCGGATCGGATGTCCTTCGTGTTCGCCAGCCGGCGCGAACCGCAGATCCGCCTCGCGCGACTCCGGGCTCTCGGTGAGGTCGCCGAGCTTGAGACCAACGACCTCAGGTTCGATCCGAGCGAGACCGAACGCCTCTTCCGCGAGAGCTATGACCTCCCACTTGAGTCGTCGGTCCTCGCCGAGCTCAACCGCCGCACGGAGGGCTGGGCCGCCTCGCTGCAGCTCGTCCGTGCCGCCATCCACGATCGAAACCCATCCCAGGTCCGCACCTTCGTCACATCGCTGAGCGGCGCTGAGGGCCATCTCTACGAATACCTCGCGGAGGAGGTCATCGGCGACCTTCCGGAGGACCTGCAGCAATTCCTGATGCGCACCTCCATTCTCGAGACGGTCGATCTGTCGCTTGCGCCAATCGCCGCAGGAGTATCGGAAGCTGATGCGCGCGCGATGATTGATGGCGCGGAGAGGCGTGGACTGCTAGGAAGGGGCGGCGGAGCGTCGGGGCGAGCTGCTCGCGCTCATCCGCTGGTTCGGGAATTCCTGATTTCGAGGCTATCGCGCGCCGATGGGGGACCCCACATTGCCGAGATCCATCAAGCTGTCGCGAGGAAGGCTGAGGCCAGTGACTGGCAACTTGCTGCCCGCCACTACCACGCTTCCGGGCAAGATGGCGAAGCGCGACGAGTGATCGCCGAATCGTTGGAGTCAATACTCGCAGGCGGCGCGTACGCGGCGGCCCAAGAAGTGGCGGCGTCCCTCGTGCCCGCTGGGCTCGAGGGTCCGGTTGCGCTCGTGGTCGCATCCCGAATAGCCCAGCAGCGTGGCGCAGTGGAGCAAGCGCTCGAACTCGCCGAGCGGGCACAAGCCATGGATCGAAACTCGCAAGCGGCGCTACTGAACCTGGTCGGAGCCCGTTTGGTCGCCGGAGATGTGGTTGGTGCTCTCGAAAATGCGCGCGAGGTGGAAGTCTTGGGGGGTCCGTTGCTTGGTCGCCTCGGCGAAGCGACCGTCGCAATCATGCGATCGTCACTCGACGGCCCGCTCGACGTGGCCGAACGCCGCATCGACGAACTCGATGCATCGTTTCGAAACGCGGGGGCAACGCACTACCTAGGCGTGTCCTTTCTCAATCGCTCCGTCCTCGCGCTTGCGAGAGGCGACTTCACGGCTGCTCTTGACCTAGCGACGGAATCTATTGCTCATCTCGATGCGAGTTCAGCGGGCGTTGAGCTCGTATCGGCGCATGTCGCGCACGCCTCGGCGCTGGCCTTTCTCGGTGAAATGACAACGGCTCGCATGGAAATGAGCCAGGCCTTGGAGCGGGCTCCAGTGGGCCAAGCGGGCGAGGTTGGCGCGGAAGTTGCCGAGGTCGAGGCGCTCGTCGGCGAAACGCAGTTCGGTTGGCCGATTGTGAATGCACTGATTGGCGGCGCGACTGATCCCGTGCGGCGGGGCGACCACATTCGATTTGCTCGCGCCCTCCTGCGCATGCGAGAAGGCGACCTCGCTCTCGCTGCGGAAGATGTGGCGCAGTTTGAATACGGAAAACCAACAGACGTTGTCGCCTTCGAAGCCAAGAAGTTTCTTGCGGACGGATTGTTGAATGCCCTCCGCGGAGTGCGTGGCGTGTCGCCGCCGGCGGCGAAGGGGACCCGTCTCGCAACCGCCCAAGGCGCTGAGTTCTGGGCCAAGTACGGAGAGCTTCTCGTAGTGCTCTCTAATCCAAGCGCGGATCCGTCCCGAGTGGTGGCGCGAACGATCGAGGAGCTGCCGGCGGTCGCTAGCAGCCTGGCTGAGCTGATCGTCGTTCGCCTTGGCGATCTCGACCCCGACGCACGGTCAGCAGTTGCTGCCGAGGCGGAGAGCCGACCCTGGCGGTGGCGGCCGGCCGTTAGGAAGGCACTAGCGACATCGGCACAGCGTGACGCCGCGCTCCTCGCGGGACTATTGGAGGTCATCGGCGAAGTCGAGGACATCGATCGACTCCGTGAAGCGGATCGACTGGCGGGCAGACGCATTAACGCCAGATCGGGGGTGAGGCTTGCCCGACGTCTTGCGGATCGAGTCTTCATCGAAGATCTGGGCCGCGTGCAGATCCTGCTAGGCACACGGCTCGTTGAGGGAGCGGATATCCGACGGAGAGTCCTGGCACTACTTTGTTTTCTGCTTTCTCGGCCGAATTTCTCGTCGACCCGCGACGAAGTGATCGATAGCCTCTGGCCAGAACACGATCCCGCGGCGGCCCTCAACTCCTTGAACCAGACCGTGTACTTCCTGCGGCGAGTATTTGAGCCGTCCTTCCGGGAAGAGGTCTCGCCAGGCTATGTCGGCCAAGACGGCGAAACGATCTGGCTAGATAGCGACTTGATCGATTGCCGAAGCCGCCGCTGCATGGAGATCATCAGGGGGATGCCCCGGGATCCAACCCCCGAGGGGTCGATTGAGTTGGCGAACGCGTATCGGGGTCGCTTTGCCTTGGACTTTGCCTACGAGGAATGGTCGACCTCCTATAGGGACGCCCTACACGCTGCCTACCTCCGCGTAGTTGAGCGCGCGGTTCGGCTCGACCTCGATACCGGACATTTCGATCGCGGCACATTCGTCGCGGAGCGTGCCGCCGAGATCGACCCGGATTCGGAAGAAATCCAAGCGGCTCTTGTCAGGCTGTATAGGCACTCGGGTGCATACGCAGCGGCAGCTGAGCAGTACGCGCACTATGCAAACGTACTCCGCGACCTGGGGGTCGAACCCCCGGCCTTCGCGGACGTGTGACGCCTGGAGGATAGGTAGACATGCGTATTGACCGGTTCAGAACGGTCTACCTATAGTCCGGCCGCTTCCTAGTACTTCGGTACTAGAGCATCAACATCAAAACGCTCGGACGCGCCGAAGCTCCATCTGAAATGGGCACTTAGGGTGGAGTTGAGCGAGTAGTGCAACCGACCGACCCAGTGTCTGGTCGGTTTCCGTGTCTTGAGGAAGGCGCGGAGACCGCAAGGAGGACGAGCGTGGCTCCAGAACGCAACTACAAGGGGTTCTAGTCGCTATGGCTGGGATCCAAGCCCGATTGCTACGTTTGGTCGTCACGCTGACGGCCATCGCAGCGACAGCACTCGCCGGAGGCGCGGCACTCAAAGGCTTCTAGTACAGACTGCCCATATGGCACCCGGACGATTAGGACTTAGAGTTCGGACCTAGGGCTAACTGCGCTCGAGGAACCTTTGTCAACACGCTTCGCGGTATACCTCAGCTGGCTCGTGGGTGCGGCGTTTCTAGCGCTGCTTGCCGCGAGCCTTCTGATTCGCGTCCACGATCCAATCGCGATCGACATCGACGGCAAAGCGGGCATCGGGGACCTAGACAGGTTCGTTGGCGTCGTGTTTTGGATCGGCGTGACCTTCGTGGCATCTGCAGCTCCGGTCAAACTGAGCGACGGCGTCCACGTGGCAGTTGCGTCTGCCCCCACATTGGCGGCAGCCGTGCTCGGTGGTCCGACCGCTGCCGGGTGGGTAGCGATGATCGGGAGCACGGATTTCCGGGAACTGCGGGGTAAGGTCGTTTGGTACGGCGTACTAGCAAATCACGCCGCGCTCGTGATTCCCGCAATAGCGGCTGGATTGATCATCGATGGGATCCGGAAGCCGGGCGCGGACGCCGCATTCGAGCTCGTAGCCACGCTCCTAGGATCGCTCGCCTACTTCGTCATCAATTTGGCCTTTGTATCCCTCATCGTCCTGTTCCGGGCTGGCCGATCGATTCGCGAATTTCTTTCTAGATCCGAGACTTCGAGCCTCTGGCCCAACCTGGTGACGCTTGCACCGCTTGGTTGGTTGATGGCCCGTGTATACGAGATGCCGGGCGGCGGTTGGTGGACCACGATTCTGTTCGGTCTTCCGCTATTCACCACTCGCGTCGCATACCAGCGCTTTGTCCAAATGCGGGAGATGTTCACGCAGACTATTGGGGCGCTGGCGGAAGCGGTCGACAAGCGGGATCCGTTCACGAGCAAGCACTCGCAGCGGGTTCGGTTGATCAGCGTGGACATCGGCCGGGAGATGCGCGTGTCGGCGGGCGAGCTGGAGGCACTCGAGTGGGGCGGCTTGCTGCATGACGTCGGCAAGATCGGGGTGCCAGATTCCATCCTGGTCAAGCAGGGCAAGCTCACCCGCGAGGAGCGGATCAGGATGAACGCCCACCCGGTCCTCGGCGCGCAGATCGTCGGGCCGGTGGATCGCCTGGCCCCTGAGCTGCCGGTGATCCGGCATCACCATGAGTGGTACAACGGCTCGGGCTACCCCGATCGGCTGATGGGCGACGAGATCCCGAAGCTCGCCCGGATCCTGCACGTCGCGGACGCGTTCGAGGCGATGACCGCCGATCGCCCCTATCGCAAGGCGCTCTCGGTCGACCAGGCCCTCGCCGAGCTGCGCAAGTTCGCGGGTGTCCAGTTCGACCCGGAGATCGTCGATGCCTTCGTGAAGACCAGCTGGGCCGAGGACGCGTCCGAGCCTGGCGAGCCCAACCTCCGCCCGATCCCCTTGCTCGGTCAGCACGGCGCCAGACTCGCCCAGAACTACGACGGTCCGGCGCCCGGTTCGCCGGCGGCCGACCCCGCCTGAATACGCCAGGGCGAGGTGGTCGCGGGGGCCACCTCGCCCGCCACTCTCGAGCCCGGCACTCTCGCGACATCCAGTTCCGGCCCAGTCGGAGCCGCCGCGCCTGACGCAAGTCCCGCGCAGCGGGGTCCGCAGGTTCGGGACAATGCGCACATGAGGACGGGGGCCGCGTGGAGGCGCGCGGCCGGGTCGCGAGGCTGCTCGACGGTCGCGCCGCGGTGACGCCGTGCTGATCGGCGCCCTGGTTGTCGGCATCGTCGCGGGCCTGCTCGCCGGCGGGCACATCACCAACATCGCGAACGTTCGCCTGCGCTTCGTCTGGCTCCTGTTCCTCGGGCTCGTCATCCGCTACGCCACACAGTGGGCGATCGAGAACCACCTGCCCTACATCGAGCTGATGCGGCTGCCGCTGTTCATCAGCGGCTTCTTCGCCCTCCTGCTCGGGCTGTGGCTGAACCGCGAGCAGCCTGGCTTCCCGCTCGCGTTCGTGGGCATCCTGCTCAACGCTGGGGCGATCGTGATCAACGGCGGGTACATGCCCGTCTGGGGGCCGAGCGTGATCGCCGCGGGGCTTAACCCGGGCCACATCCCCTCGCCCCTCTCACGCGTCGGCCGCCGGGACGGCGGCGGGGCCCGCACCCCCTCCGTTCCTGGCCCCTGCCGCCCCACTGGGGCCCACCCCCCCC
>CAYXVP010000081.1:7815-8568 GCA_964468305.1 uncultured Anaerolinea sp.
TGATCGCGGCGGGTCTGAACCCGGCCGACATCACGTCGCCCTTCTACCGGGTCGTCGGCGAGACGGCGGGCGGCGGCCTGCCGCCATCGTTCCTGGCCACTGCCGGCCCACTGGGCGACATCATCCCGTTCGCGGTCCCGCTCCTGAACAACGTCGTCAGCATCGGCGACCTCTTCCTCGCCTCCGGTCTGGCGTTCTTCCTGTTCGCGGTCACGGTCCGCGCTCCGGGCGAGTTCGAGGAGGCGGCGATCGTCGCGCTCCGGCGCCGGCTCGGCGAGCTGTCGGCCGAGCCCGACCGGATCGAGTGGCCGGAAGCGGACATCCCGGCACCCGCGCTCGACGCGCCGAGCGAGGTCCTCATTCCCTCGCTCGCGCCCACCCCGGAGGGCGGGCTGGTGGGCGCGGCCGCCATCGAACGCCCGACGCTGCTGGGCGGCTCCTCGATCGGATCCGAGGGCGCGCTCGGCACCGCGCGCTGGATCCCGCTGCCGGGCATCCCGACCTTCGTCGCCCGTGTCCGTCGGCACCCCTATGTGCGCCTCGCGCTCGACAGCTCCTTCAGCGCACTGTGGACCGGCCAGCTGATCTCGGCCTTCGGCGATCGGATCCACCAGATCGCGCTGGTGTTCGTGTTCCTGGACGCGACGCACTCGTACGTCGCCGTCGCCGCCATGTTCCCCGTGGCGACGCCCCCGAACCTGCTGTTCGGACCGATCGCGGGCCGCCTCGTCGATCGCTGGGACCCCCGCCAGG
>CAYXVP010000082.1:0-1957 GCA_964468305.1 uncultured Anaerolinea sp.
CATCTACGGGGCGATCGTGGCCATGGTCCAGCCGGACCTGAAGCGGCTCGTCGCCTACTCGTCCGTCAGCCATATGGGCTTCGTGACCCTGGGCATCTTCGTATTCCAGGAACAGGCGCTGGACGGGGCGATCCTGCAGATGGTCAACCACGGCCTCATCACCGGCGCGCTGTTCCTGTTGGTCGGCGTGATCTACGAGCGGACCCACGACCGGACGATCGCCAAGATGGGCGGGCTGGCGGCCCTCACCCCCGTGTTCGCGGCGGTCTTCGGCTTCTTCGTGTTCGCCTCGGCTGGGCTGCCGGCGCTGTCCGGGTTCGTCGGCGAGTTCCTGACCCTCCTCGGGTCGTTCGTGGTCAACCCATGGGTCGCCGCCGTCGCGACGTTCGTGACGATCCTGTCCGCGGCCTATCTGCTGTGGATGTTCCAGCGGGTCGTGCTCGCCGAGCCATCGCCGTTCCTGCTCGGCCTCAAGCACCACCTGACCGACATGACGCCGACGGAGATCCTCACGCTCGCGCCGCTGGCTGCGCTGGTCGTCGTGTTCGGGCTGTTCCCGGGCATCCTGCTCAACCTGATCAAGGCGCCGGTGGCAAGCGCGCTCTCGGCGGCAGGCGCCGGGACCGCCATCGCCGTCGATCCCCTGGTGCCGATCGTCGGCGTGGGTCTCGTCGTGGCGATCGTCGTCGCGCGGCTGCTGTCGCTGCGCCCCGGCCGACCGGGCGCGGATGAGCCCGGCGGCGCATTGACCCCGGTCGAGGGAACCGCGTCGTGACCGGCGGCGACCTCCTCACGATCGCGCCGTTCATCGCCGGCATCGGTGTCGCCATCGCCATCCTGATCACCGACCTGGTCGCGCCCGGCAAGCGCGGGCCGGTCCTGGCGGTCAGCCTCGTCGGGCTGGCTTTCGTGGCCCTGCTGACGATCACGACCGGGTTCGCGGCCGGTGAGCTCGCCGGCCGGCGGACCGCCTTCGGCGACGGCTACGTGGTCGACGGGCTGACCACCTTCCTGGACCTGCTGTTCGTGTCGATCGTCGCCTTCACGATCGTGTTCGGGCCGGACTACCTCGAGCCTCGCGGCCTGCCCCTCGCCGAGTTCGCCGTCGTGCTGGTGTTCGCGATGACCGGCGCGATGCTGATCTCCGCCTCGGCCGACCTGCTGGTGCTGTTCATCGCCCTCGAGCTCATGGTCCTTCCCGGCTACATGCTCGCCGGCTACCACAAGACCGACGGCTACTCGACCGAGGGCGCGATCAAGTACTTCCTGCTCGGCTCGTTCAGCTCGGCGATCTTCCTGTTCGGGCTCGCCTTCACCTGGGGCGCGACGGGCACGACCAACATCGCCGGCGTCCGCGACGCGCTGACGACCGCGATCGGGAGCGGCGGGCTGCAGCCGGCGCTCATCCTCGGCCTCGGCTTCATGACCACCGGCGTGGCGTTCAAGATCGCCGCGGTCCCGTTCCACTATTGGACGCCCGACGCGTACCAGGGCTCGCCGACGCCGGTGACCGGCTACCTCTCGGTCGGCCCGAAGGTCGGCGCGTTCGCGCTGATCCTGCGCCTGTTCGTCGACGCCCTCGGCCCGCTCCGGACCGACTGGGTCCAGGTCGTCATCGTCCTCGCCTTCCTGACGATGACCCTCGGCAATCTCGTCGCGCTGACCCAGACGAACGTCAAGCGGATGCTCGCGTACTCGTCGATCGCCCACACCGGCTACATGCTCCTCGGCCTGGCGGCGTTCGCGGCGGGCAGGATCGAGGGCCTGCAGGGCCTGCTCTACTACGGGGCCGCGTACTCGTTCATGAACCTCGGCGCGTTCGCGGTCGTCGCCGCGATCCAGCGCCGGGCCGGGGGCACCTCCGGGCTCGACACCTTTGCCGGGCTCGGCCGGCCCCGGCCGGTGCTGGCGATCCTGATGAACCCGTTCCGCGCGGCGCTGACGGGCCCCCCCCCGC
>CAYXVP010000082.1:1967-8454 GCA_964468305.1 uncultured Anaerolinea sp.
TGGGGACGTGGTTCTGCGCGGGCCGGACGGGATACCGCCCGACTGCCGGCTTCTTGGCCAAGGCTTACGGGATCCTCGCCGCGGTGCAGGCGAGCCAGGCTGGCTGGACCTCGCTCGGCGTCCTCGCGGTCGTGGCCGTCCTCAACGCCGCGGCGGCCGCCTTCTACTACCTGCGTGTCGTCGTCTACATGTTCATGCGCGAGCCGCGCACCGAGCAGGCGCCGCTGGAGCACGGGCGGCTGCTGTGGGGCGGGCTCGCCGTCGCGAGCGTGCTGACGGTCGCCCTCGGGCTCGTCCCGGGCCCGTTCCTGCGCTTCGTCGAGCAGGCCGCGGCGGCCATCGGCAGCTAGGCCGCGGGGGCCCCGTCGACCGAACGCACCGGGGACCTTTGCTAGAGTCCCGGGCCGTGGGCACGATCCTCACTCGACTCCGCTATCGCCTGCTGCCGGCGCTGCTCACGGCGATCGGCGTCGCCCTGCTCGCGAGCGGCCTGCTCTCGTACACGAGCGCGGTCGAACAGCCGCCGGTCGCGCGCCCGTTCGCGTCGTACCAGCCCCTGCCGACGATCGACCCGGCACTGATCCTGCCGGGCGCGAGCGACGGCCCCGTCGCGCAGCCCACGTTCCCGCCGGACCGGGTCGCGACCCGCATCGTCATCCGCCGCCTCGGCATCGACCTGCCGATCGTCCTCCAGAGCGACAGCGCCGGCCTGTGCCCGGAGTGGGACGTGGCGCTGTACATCCCTCAGCTCGGCCAGCCGGGCGAGGGGCGGGCGACGTACATCTACGCCCACGCCCGCACGGGCATGTTCCTGCCGCTCCTGACCGCCTCGACCCACGACGACGGGGCGAGGATGCTGGGCATGACCGTCGAGGTGTACACGAGCGACAGCTGGCTGTTCCTGTACACGATCACCGAGGTCCGACGGCACACGCGCAACCTCAACGACGCGCTCAACACGAACTTCGAGCGGCTGTTCCTGCAGACCTCGGAGGGCCCCAACGGCACCGTGCCCAAGCTCCAGGTCGTCGCCGACTACCTGTCCTCCGAGCCGACCGACCCCGCCGCGGCGCACCCGAAGGCGCATCCGCGCATCTGCCACTAAGCCGGACCGGGAAGCGCGGGCGCCTCCACAGGGCGGCGGCCGGCCGAACCTGACGCCAGTCGAAGGGCGGGCAACGCCGCGACGGCTATCACCGCGGCCGCGACCAGGAAGACCCCGACGAGGATGCGCGCCGCCTCGCCGCTGGCCCACTGTTCGAGCGCCTGCACGACCAGGCCGTCGTTGAGGGCCCGGTTGCGGAGCTCTTCGGGGATGAAGGCCTTGTACGAGTCCGGCGTGGCGCGAACAGCCGCGTACAGCTCGTCGATGATCGTGGAGCCGAACGCGGTGAGCGCCGCGAGGCCGATGGCCATGCCGATCATCCTCGCCACCGTCACGGCGGCCGACGCCACCCCGTAGGCGCTCGGGCCGAGCGCCTCGACGGCCGCCGCGGAGCGGGGCGTGACCGTGAGCCCGAAGCCGAGCCCGAAGATGGCCAGCCACGCCGCGACCTCGCCCAGGGAGGTCCCCGGCCCCCACGCCGACATCCGCACCAGCGCGAGCGTCGCGGCCGCCAGGCCGGCGAGCGTGGTCAGCCGCAGCCCGACGACGCGGAGGACCAAGCCGGAAACCAGGGCGCCGATCGCGGTCGCGCCAGCCAGCGCACCGAGCGCCACGCGCTGCATCTCCGGGCCGCCGTACAGCACGCGGTCGACGAACACCGCGCCGCCGATGATCGCCGTCGCGAAGCCGTAGCCGGTCAGGAGCGAGACGAGCACGGCGGAGGTGAATGCCGGCACGCGGAACCAGGTCGGCGCGACGAACGGCTCCGCACGGCGCCGGCCGACGAGCACGGCGACCGCGAATGCCACGAGGGCGACGATCACGAGGACCGAACTGAGCACCGCCGGCGCGACCGCGACACCTTCGAGGCGCTCGCTGCCCGCGAGGGTGATGCCGAGGAGCAGGCTCGCCAGTCCGATCGAGGCGGCCACGGCCCCCGGCACGTCGAGCGGGCTGTCTCGCCGCGCCTCGCTCCAGCCGCCGCTGGCAGCCCAGCCCAGCGCGAGCAGGGCGATCCCGATCGGGACGTTGAGGTAGAAGACGTAGCGCCACGGGTCCGCGAGGGCGGCCAGGAGCGGACCGGAGACGCCGGCCGCCTCGAGCGCGGCGGCGGGGTGGATCGACTCCATGATCCAGGCGCCCGCGAAGGGGCCGGCGGCCATGCCGAGGAACGTCAGCGCGCCGACGGCGCCGAGCGCTCGCGGCCGAGCGTGGCCCGCAAACAGGTGGGATGCGGCCGCTGTCGCGACGGGGATCAGGCTGCCACCGCCGATCGCCTGGACGAGCCTCCCCGCGATGAGGTCCGCGAGGCCGGTCGCCCGCCCTGCCAGGATCGAGCCCACGACGAAGATCACGAGCCCGGTCAGGAAGACCCGGCGCACGCCGTGCCGGTCGACGAGCTGCCCGGCGAGGGGCATGACCACGATGGCCACGAGCAGGTAGCCGGTGATGATCCACGATGCCGCGCGCAGCTCGGTCCAGTCCGCGAGATCGACCACGATCGCCGGCAGCGCGACGGCCGTGATCATCAGCTCGAGGCCGGACAGGAAGGCGCCGATGCCGACGACGCCCAGCAGGAGCGCCGAGAGGCCGCGTCCCATTCGGGCGAGTGTAGGTTGCGGCCCGGGGTGGCCGGCCGCAACGGTCGTGGCGGAGCTCCTGCGACATTGGAGTGCCGCTCGGACGGAGGGCCGGGTCGTCTAGCGGGCGACGCGCTTTCGAGACAGGTACGCGACGATCGCGCCCGCGACGCCGAAGCCGGTGATCAGGAGGGTTGAGGTACGTGGGCCCGGATCGCCGAGCGCTGTGAGCGTCCAGGATCCGAAGATGATCAGCCACGCGATGCCTGCCGCCGAGGACCAGCGCACGACGCCTGGCCCCGGGCGGGATATCAACAGCGCACCGAGAGACAGGGCCACGATCGCGCCGGCCAGCACCAGGGCCGGCGGAAACGGGTTCCGCAGCAGGGCTCCCAGGTCCCGCACGTTCTCCCCGAGGAACACCACGATCAGCAGGCCCGCACAGACCACCCCCGCCGCGATCCACAGTGCGCCGGCATTCCGAATCCCGGGCATCGCCAAGCTCCTTTGCGACATTGAGTAGACGATCTACTAGAGTCAACTCTAGTGATGTACTTGATACGCTATCGCCGTGGAGCGTGTCAAGGGGTCGGCATCGCCCAACGCGCGCCGTCGGGACAGCGCGAAGGCGACCCAATGGCGGATCGTCAAAGCCGCGTACGAACTGTTTCGCGACCAGGGCTACGCGGCGACGACGATGGCCCAGGTCGCCGGGCGCGCCGGCGTCGCGGTGCAGACGGTGTACTTCGGCTTCCACACCAAGCCCGCGTTGTTGAGCCGGGCCTACGACTTTGCCGTCCTCGGCGAGGAAGAGCCGCAGCCGCCGCAGAGCCAGGCGTGGTACCGCGCGATGGAGGTCGAAGCGGACGTCACGCGAGCCCTCGGCCACGCCGTGTCGGGCGTCGGCAGCGTCGAGCAGCGGGTTCTCCCGATCGCAGTGGCGGCTCGGATCGCCTCGGACGCGGACCCCGACACGCGGCGCGTGATGGAGACCCACGAGCAGTGGCGGGCCGAAGGCTTCCGGGGCATGCTCGAGGTCCTCCGCGCAAAGGCGCCGCTCCGCCCCGGTGTGTCCGTGGAGCAGGCGACGGATGCGCTCTTGTTCTTCCTCGGCAGCGACGCCTATCGTTTCCTGGTCCAGGAGCGTCACTGGACCTTCGATGCCTGGGTCGACTGGACGACCGGCGTGCTCGACGAGCAGCTCTTCGGGGTGGGCCCGCCACCTACGACCCCCGCGCCGGGTTGACAGTGGCCGTGGATCAATGCATATTGATATAAACCGCCGTTGATCCGTCGGCCCGGAGAAGGGCCGGACCCGGCCACGACCGGGCCAACGGCCAGCGGAGATCTTCAATCTTGGCTCCATCCCCGGCGCACATCCGCTCGACCATCGCGTCCGTCGTCGACCAGCCCGACGAGCTGCGCTCCATCCGCCTCGTCCACAAGGCCCTCGCCGACGTGAACCGGTTGCGGATCGTGCAGCGCCTCGCCGAGGGCGAGGCCAGCGTGTCCGAGCTCATCGAGCGCATCGGGCTGAGCCAGCCCCTCGTCTCGTGGCACCTGGGCCGGCTGCGCGTGGCCGGGCTCATCCAGACGCGTCGCGTCGGCCGCGAGACGGTCTCCCGCCTGCTGCCGGAGGCATTCCGCGCCTTCGCCGAGTACGAACGCCGGGTCCTCGGTCTCGAGCGCCGGGAGCAGGCCGCATCGTGACGGGCTCCCTCGTCTCGCCCGCGACCCGCCAGCGCGTCCGCGACCTCGCCACGCCGATCGCGACCGCCCTCGGTCGCCTCGGCCTCACGCCGAACGCGCTGACGCTCGTCGGCTTCGTCGGGACGGTCCTGGCTGCCGTGGCTGCTGCCAATCAGTGGTGGCTCGCGGCCGGGGTCCTCGTCCTCGCATTCGGCATCTTCGACCTCTTCGACGGCGCCCTCGCCCGCGCCACGGGCCAGGCCTCCCGCCTCGGAGCCTTCTACGACTCGACCTTCGACCGCGCCGGCGAGTCGATCGTCTACATCGGCGTCGCCGTCGGCCTCCTCGCGGCGGGCTTCCGCGAGGGCGCCATCCTGGCGAGCGCCGCCATGGGCGCCGCCTTCATGGTCAGCTACACGCGAGCCAAGTCCGAGAGCCTCGGGTTCACCCCGGGCAACGGCATGGCGAGTGTCGGGCTCATGCCCCGCGAGGTGCGACTTGTCGTCCTCTCGCTCGGCCTCATTCTCGCGACCCAGCCCATCTACGCGGCGCCGCCTCCCGGCGCGGCCTGCATGGGCGTCTGCGACTTCCCCCAGGGCGGCACGCTCACCGTCGCGCTCTTGCTCATCGCCGCGGTGAGCGTCATCACAACCATCCAGCGCATCCTCCACGTCCGCGCGCAGGCGAGGGAGGGCTGACTCGGGGCGCGCCACCGACCACGACCCAGAACCGCAACCACCACATCGAAAAGACACCAGCAAGGAGCAGACAGCGAATGGCCACGAACGACAAGAACGGCAACGGCAAGAGCAAGAACGGCAGCCACCCGGACAACACCTGGGCTGGCTCTGGCCGTCGCGGCGACGGCAAGATCCGCGTCGCGATCGTCGGCGTGGGCAACTGCGCGAGCAGCCTCGTCCAGGGCCGCTACTACTACGAGGACGCCAGGGAGGACGACTTCGTCCCCGGGCTGATGCACGTCAACCTGGGCGGCTACCACGTCCGCGACATCGAGTTCGTGGCGGCCTTCGACATCGACAAGAACAAGGTCGGCAAGGACCTGTCCGAGGCGATCTACACGAAGCCCAATAACACCTATGTCTTCCAGCAGGTGCAGAACCTGGGCGTGAAGGTCGAGCGGGGCATGACCCACGACGGCCTGGGCAAATACCTCAGCCAGGTCATCGAGAAGGCGCCCGGCCCCACGGCCGACATCGTGCAGATCCTCAAGGAGCGCGAGGTCGACGTCATGGTCTCCTACCTCCCCGTCGGGAGTGAGGAGGCGACGAAGTGGTACGTCGAGCAGGCGCTGCGAGCTGGCGTCGGCTTCATCAACGCCATCCCGGTGTTCATCGGTCGTGAGCCGTACTGGCAGCGACGCTTCGCCGAGGCCGGCCTGCCCATCATCGGCGACGACATCAAGAGCCAGGTCGGCGCCACCATCGTGCACCGCGTCCTGACCCGCCTGTTCATGGACCGCGGTGTCCGGCTCGACCGCACCTACCAGCTGAACTTCGGCGGCAACACCGACTTCCTGAACATGCTCGAGCGCGAGCGCCTCGAGTCCAAGAAGATCAGCAAGACGAACGCCGTCACCTCGATGCTCGACTACGAGCTGTCGAGCGACGACGTCCACGTGGGCCCGAGCGACCACGTGCGCCGGCTGCTTCCCCTCACGACATCGGTCTTGGAACGTGCCGGCCGGAAGATCGCCGACGTGGATCTGGTCGCCTATACGCAGGGACCTGGGCTGGGTGGTGCGTTACTCGTAGGCGCAAGTGTCGCAACCGGAATCGGCCTCGCGCTCGACCGTCCGGTGGTCGGCATCCATCATCTCGAAGGACACCCCCTTTCGCCGCTTCTCGCGGGGCCCAGGCCCGATTTCCCGTTCGTGGCGCTGTTGGTTTCCGGCGGCCACACGCAGCTCATGCGCGTAGATGGCGTCGGCCGCTATGCGCTGCTGGGCGAGACTCAGGACGACGCGGCGGGAGAAGCGTTCGACAAGACCGCCTCGCTGTTGGGGCTCGGTTATCCCGGCGGCCCGGCGGTCGCGAAGCTTGCCGAGCGCGGCAACGCGAAGCGCTTCGACTTTCCGCGGCCCATGCTCGGCAGC
>CAYXVP010000083.1:0-8453 GCA_964468305.1 uncultured Anaerolinea sp.
CGCGGAGCCACCGCCGGGCCCGGCCGGATCCGTGGCGGACTGGGTCACCGGACTGAAGAGGTTTCCGGGAGCGGCCTCAGGCGGGCTTGCGATCGCCGTCCCGGCCGGGGACCCAGCGAGTGGCGGCTGTGCGAGTGGAGGCTGTGCGGCCAGCTCCGCCGTCCGGCGCGTGGCGACGGCGAGGTCGTCGAGGCTCCGGCGCAGCCAGTCGAGGGCGAGGTTGAGGTCCTGCGCGTTCTGCTCGGGCATCGCGCGCCGGCCTAGTGCACGCGCTCGCGTTCGCTCGGGATCGAGCCGTGCTCGGCGACGGCCTGCTGGGTCTGCGGCGTCGCGATGGGGGTGGGGGCGGGGGCAGCAACCTCCGCCGGCACCGTGTCGGCCCCTTCGGTCGCATCCGGCAGGTCGAGGCTGCTGCCGGCGAACTTGTCGCGCAGGAAGCGGCCGTGGGCCAGCAGCCGGTCCGTGTCGTGGCGGGCGATGTCGTCGGCGACCTCGGCCATCTTCGATTCCATGAGCTGGAGCTGCTCGAGCAGCACGTCGTGGGCCGTCCGCCCGCCCGCCACCGCCCGCCGTTCCGCGTACCGCCGCGGGAGCGCGAGGTACGCGTCGAGCGCCCCCGGCAGGTAGTCCAGGGCCGTCTGCCGAATCAGGTACAGGTCCCGCTCGGCCCCGCTCGCTGCGGCCTCGCTGGTCATCGTCGCGAGGATTCCCTCGCGGATGCCGGCGACCTTGGCCACGATGTCGTCGGCGACTCGGCCGCGGATCTGGCGGACGAGGCCGTCGAGCCCGCGGCGGATCGCGTCGGCGTCCTGTCCCGGGCCGAGCCGCAGGTCGATGCCGCGTTCCGGCGGGACGACGAGCACGCCGATCGCATACAGCGCGGCCGTGATCGGCAGCCACAGCGGCCACGTCGTGATCCCGGCGAGGAAGAGCCCAAGACCGCCGAGGCCGAGGACCGTTCCGGCCATGTTCCGCCGCGAGTACAGGTATTGCTCGATCGACGAGCGCGTCACTGATAGCCGCGAATCTGCTTGAACACGTCGGACAGCGATGACGAGGTCGCGTCGAAGAGGCGCCCGCCGGTCAGATCGGCGATGTGCTGGAGCGCGTCCTTGCTGCTGTCGCCGAAGTTGATCGGATAGACGTGCACCGCGCGAGCGGCGTCCGGGTACGAGTTGTACTCCTTCTCGAACGCATCGGGACCGGGGCCCTGCTGGTTCTCGCCGTCGGTCATCAGCACGATCGAGTACAGCAGGTCCGGGTTCTTGGCCTGGTCCTGCTCCACGAGCTGGTACGCTTCCTCGAGAGCGCCGTAGATGGCGGTGCCGCCGTGGGCCACGAGGCCCTCGACGTACTTCCGAACCTGGGTCATGTCGGGGCCGTCAGGGTTCGTGTCGTCGATCGTGAATTCGCTCGTATCCACGATCTGGTCGTTGAACTGGATGATCGTGACCCGCTCGCGCGATCGCAGGCGCGCGAACTGGCCGGTGAGCGACTGGTCGGTGCCGGTCAGCGCCGCGAGGGCGGCGCGCAGGCTGTCGATGCGGTCGCCCTCCATCGAGCCGGAGACGTCGAGCACGAAGATCGCCTCGGCGGGCGTCCGGATCTCGTCCAGGTACGCGGTCAGCAGCTTGTTGATGGTGTCGAGCTTGGACGGGAACGGCAGCTCGACGAGCGTCGCGGTCGGAAAGACCGGGTCGAGCGGCACGCCGGGGACGGCCGGCCGCCGCAGCGTGTCGGTCATGATCCGCTTCTGCACGTCGGGCGCGCGGAGGTAGTCGACGACCGCCTGCCACGCGTCCCGCTTGGCGCCGTTCAGGAGCATGAACGGGTAGTCGGCGGTGACGATGCCCTCGCTCGGGTAGATGATCGTCAGCGGCTCCTGGAGCTTGCCGCCGCGATTGAGGCTCAGGAGGATCGACTCGTAGTTCACGAGGCCGTCGAGCGAGCCCTGTTCGCGAACGTAGGCGTCGGCGAGGAAGCCCGAACTGCCCGCGGTGAGCTTCTGGCCCTTGAAGAAGGCCTTCAGTCCGGTGGTGTCGATGTTGCCGGTGTCGAGCGAGTCGGAGCTGCCTGACAGCGCCGCGGCGACGCCGATGAGGGCCGTGAAGCCGCTGTTCGATGCGGCGGGATTGGTCATGGCGAAGCGGAACGAACCGTCTGCGGCCTTGGCCTGGATGTCCTTCCACGTCACCGTCGCGCCGGAGCCCCAGCCGAAGCGGTCGGCGACGCTCTTCTTGACGCCCATGACGACCGGGCTCAGGGCGATCTTCTCGGACGCGACGATCTTGTTGCCCGCTCCCGGCAGCAGCTGGATGTACTTGCCGTGGCTGAACCAGGCCGCGTCCGCCGGGTCGCCGTTGACGATCCGCTCGGCGCCCTCCAGGGTGCCGATGTAGGTCAGGTTGAGGTGGATACCCGTCTTCTTCTCGAGGTCGGGCAGGAGCGGCTCGATATCGCGGAGCTCCGAGCCGGCGAGGACGTTGAGGGTGTGCGCCGCGTCCGGGGTGGACGAGCACGCCGCCAGGGGCAGCGCGAGGAGAGCGGCGAGCAGGAGCCCGGCCAGGCGTCCCCGGCGGAGGGTCATATGCGGATCTCACCCGTCGACTGCTGGGCCTCGCGGGCGTCGCGCTCGCGGACCCGGTCGAGGTACGACTGCGCCTTGCGCGTCTCGCTCTCGAGCGCCGCGACGGTGCTGGCCATGTTGTCGAGGGCCTTGACCTTGAACGTGTCGATCTCGTCCATCGTCGCGTAGATGTTCTGGAACGCCGCCTGGAGCTTGCCCAGCTCGATGGTCGACGAGGCGGCCTGCTCCATGACCTCGCCGGTCTGCTGGCGGAGCATCTGCGAGGTCGACTCGATGATGTTGCTTGTCGTCGTGTTCAGGGCCGTGATCTGGTCGAGGACCAGCTTCTGGTCGGCCAGCGCCTGAGCGACGATCACTGCCGTGCGGAGCGCGGACACCGTCGTGGTAGTCGCTCGGTCCACGCCCTTGACCAGCTCGATGTTGTTGCGCCGGATGAGGTCGAGGGCGAGGTACCCCTGGACGCTCACCACCAGCTGCGTGAGGAGGTCTTGCACCTTCTGGCGAACGTAGAACAGGAGGTCCTCCTTGAGGATCTTCGCCCGTTCCGGATCAGTCGTCTCGACCTCGGCGATCTTCGCGCTGAGCTTCTTGTCGAGCTGCTCGGCGAGGTAGATGTACTGGCGGAGGCGGCCCATGGTCGCCCACAGGTTCACCTTCTCCTGCTCGATGTCCGCGTTGTCCTTCTGGAGCTCGTCCTGGCCGCTGTACAGGGCGCGGATGATCGCGTCGATGTGGGACTGGCTGGACTGGTACTTGGCGAAGTAGTCGCGCAGCCGGTTGCCGAAGGGCAGGATGCCCAGGATCTTCGAGACCGAGAGCAGATCGCCCTGGTGCGCCGGGTCCAGGTCCTCCACCGTGCGACGGAGCTGGACGAGGCTCTTGCTGACCTCGGAGGCGGGCGTCAGGCCGCCGTGCTCCATCGCGGCGGCGGGCTTGTCCAGCAGCCGGCGAGAGACGTTGGCGGAGTCCCGGATCTCCGCGTCGCCGAGCTTGCGCAGGTCATCGGCCTTGGCCGCGAACGCCGGCTCGCGGACGTCCATCGCGGTGATCTGGGCGACGTACTGATCGGCCATCGCGTCGAGCTTGGTCACGTCGGCGGGGTCCAGCTGAACCGCTGCCTCGGCCTGCGCCGGGGCGATGACGCCGACCGCGGCCGGCGGCGCCAGCGTGAGCGTGCCTGTCTCGGACGCAGGGGCCGTCGTTGGGGCGGGTGCGGCCGAGGGCGGGGAGATGGGCTCGATCGTCGGCTCGGTCATGGCTGGCTCTCCGTGCAGGGCGGGCGATGAGGTGGCGGCTGGTCCGGCATCACGGACTGGCGCTCGCGCCGAAGGACGGGATCGCGTTCGACGGCTCGACTTCCGGCGGTGGCGTCGCGGTCGACGCGGGGATCGTCGCCCCGGGCGCGGGCGTCGCGCCGCCGTAGATGGCCTCGAGCCGGGTGATCATCGCCTCGAGCGTCTCGTACGTCGGCGGGTCGATGACGTCGATGAGCGTGTCCGGGACGGCGATGCCGTGGGCCTCGACGAACGTTCGGAACGCGGCCGTGTCGCTGGTGCGGAAGCCATATTCGGTCTCGAGGCTGCGAAGCTCCTGGTCGTTCGCGAGGAACTGACCGAGCCGCGCGCCGTCGGGCGTGAGCGACACGAACGTGTGTTTCGAGTAGATGGTGGGCTCGGGATACAGCAGCCGGTTGTTGGCCGTGATCGTCCCGTCGTTGGCTGCCGCGCGGGCGACGTACTGCGACTCGTAGATCATCACCATCGGTGCCTTGCCCATGCCCTGCACCAGGTAGTCCTCGAAGGGACCTTCCGTCGAGCTCTCGACGAAACCCTGGCGCAGGAACAACGGCGCGGCCTTGGTGACGATCGAGTCGAGGTCCTCGTCGTTGGTCACGATCGCCTCGCCGTTGATGACATACGTCGCCAGGGACAGATACATCGCCGCGGAGTTGGAGCGTCGCACGTCGGTCGAAGTCACCAGCACGCTCTTGTTGACGTCGAACGCGGCGTTCTGCTTCAGGTCCTTCCAGCGAGTGTCCGATTCGACCAGGGCGATGTACTTGGCGACGTCGAGGGCCTGGTACGAACCGTGGTCGATTATCAGGCCGTTGGCCTTGAGGATGTCGACGATCGGCGCCCACGTGGCGATGGCCATCGGCGTGAAGAAGGGCACGACTGCCGTCGTTCCGCTGTGATCGCGCCGCACCTTCTCCGCCGCCGGCACGCCGGCGGGGAACACGAAGTCCTGCTTCGACAGGTCCATCCCCGCCAGCTGGCGCGAGCCCGCCGTGGCCACGTCGACCGTGAAGCCGCCGCGCTTGAACGCCGCGATCACCCGCTGGTCGGCGAAGAACGGCCCCTTCTCGGAGCCGATGAGCCCATGGAGCTGTGTCGGGCCCGACCCGAGCTGGCCAGCGACCGAGGTCGCGATGCCGTAGATGACGCCGATGACGAGGATCGCGGCGAGCCCGAGTGCGAGGATCCGCCGCAGGCCGTCGCTCACTCGTTGCCCTCGCTCGGCCCCTGCCGAGGCTGCACGCTCGCCCCTCCACGCTATCGGGCCGTGGCCCTCGCCACGCACGATACCGACAGTGTCGCGCCGCTGTGTTAACGATTGTTGTTAACGACCTCGACGCGTCGGCGCAAACGCGGCGTTCCCACCGGGCGCGAGGCGCGGCCGTGCGCGCACTCGCGGGTACACTACGGGCCTCCCATGACGCAGACGATCGAGCCCGCGACCGGCGCACGCGCCCACAGGGCGGCCAAGCGCTACATCTACGCGTGGGGCGACGGCGCCGCGGAGGGCAACGGCGGGATGAAGGACCTCCTCGGCGGGAAGGGCGCCGGTCTGGCCGAGATGACCCGCGCCGGGCTGCCCACGCCGCCGGGCTTCACGATCACGACGGCCGCGTGCAACGACTACTTCGCCGCGGGCGAACGGCTGCCGGACGGCCTGTGGGACGACGTTCTCGACGCGCTCCATGACGTCGAGCGCCAGACCGGGAAGGGGTTCGGCGATCCCACGAACCCGCTCCTCGTCAGCGTCAGATCCGGTGCCAAGTTCTCGATGCCCGGCATGATGGACACCGTCCTCAACCTCGGGCTGAACGAGGCGACGCTCGAGGGCCTGATCAAGTTGACGGGCAACGAGCGCTTCGGCTGGGACGCCTACCGCCGGTTCATCCAGATGTTCGGCCGGATCGTCATGGACGTGAAGGCCGAGCGCTTCGACGAGCCCCTTGAGGCGAGGAAGCACGCCCACGGCAAGGACGCCCGCGACACGGACCTGACCGTCGACGACCTCCGGTCGCTCGTCGACGAGTTCAAGGCGGTCGTGAAGGCAGATACCGGACGCGACTTCCCGGACGATCCGCTGGAGCAGCTGGACCTCGCGATCAAGGCCGTCTTCGCCTCCTGGTTCGGCCAGCGCGCCCGCGACTATCGGAAGTTCAACAAGATCGCGGACGACCTCGGCACCGCGGTCAACGTCGTGACGATGGTCTTCGGCAACATGGGCGACGACTCGGGCACGGGCGTCGCGTTCACCCGCAACCCGAACACGGGTGAGAATCAGCTCTTCGGCGAGTACCTGACCAACGCCCAGGGCGAGGACGTCGTCGCCGGCATCCGGACGCCGTCGCCGATCAGCCAGCTCGAGCGGGACATGCCCGAGGTCTTCGACGAGTTCCATCGGATCGGTCGGCAGCTCGAGCGCCACTACCGCAACGTCCAGGACCTGGAGTTCACGATCGAGCGCGGCCGCCTGTACATGCTCCAGACGCGCGACGCGAAGCGGACCGCCGCTGCGGCGGTGAGGATCGCCGTGGACATGGTCGACGAGGGCGTGATCCAGCCCGACGAGGCGGTCGGGCGTATCGAGCCGGCCCAGGTCGACCAGCTGCTGCGCGCGACCTTCGACCCCGCCGCGCTGAGGACCGCGAAGCGGGTCGTGAAGGGCCTGAACGCGTCGCCCGGCGCCGCGGTGGGCCGCGCCGTGTTCAGCGCCGACGAGGCGGTCGAATGGGCCGGCCGCGGCGAGCCTGTGATCCTCGTCCGCATCGAGACCTCGCCGGACGACTTCCACGGCATGGCCGTCGCCCAGGGGATCATCACCGCCCGCGGCGGAGCGACCTCGCACGCCGCCGTCGTGGCCCGCCAGATCGGCAAGCCGTGCGTCGCCGGCTCGGCGGCGCTCGACGTCAGCTACGGAACGAAGTCCGCGTCCTGCTCGATCACCGGCATCGACTTCCAGGAGGGCGACTGGCTCAGCCTGGACGGCACGACCGGCGACCTGTACCTGGGCAGGCTGCCGACCGTGAGCGCCCGCTTCGAGGACCAGCCCGAGCTCCAGAAGATCCTCGGCTGGGCCGACGGGATCCGGCGCATGGGCGTGTGGACCAACGCGGACAAGCCGGAAGAGGCGGCCCAGGCACGGAGGTACGGCGCCCAGGGCATCGGCCTGTGCCGCACCGAGCACATGTTCCGCGAGGGCGAGCGGCTCGAGATCGTGCGCGGCGCGATCCTCGTCGCCAACGCCGCCACGCGCGCGAAGGCCAAGGCCGCGGCCGGCGACGCGCTCACCGCCGACGAGCGTGCGGTGGTCGCGACCTTCGGCACCGCGATGGACAAGCTGGAGGCCCTCTAGCAGGATGACTTCGAGGGCATCTTCGAGGCGATGGACAGCCTGCCGGTGGTCATCCGCCTGATCGACCCGCCGCTGCACGAGTTCTTGCCCAACCTCGAGGAGCAGCTGGTCAAGGTGACCCGCGAGGAGGACGCCGGGAAGGTCGTCGAGGAGGACGAGGAGCTCCTCCGCACGATCAAGTCGATGCACGAGCAGAACCCGATGCTCGGGCTGCGCGGTGTGCGGCTCGGGTTGATGATCCCGGACTTTGTGAAGGTCCAAACGCGGGCCATCCTGAACGCGCAGATCAAGGTCAAGCAGGCCGGCGGCAACCCGATCGCCAAGATCATGATTCCGCTCGTCGGCCACGTGAACGAGCTCGCGCGCACGCGCGAGCTGCTGGAGGCCGAGGCGAAGTCGGTCGAGTCGAAGGCCGGCGTGAGCGTCGACTACAAGTTCGGGACGATGATCGAGCTGCCGCGCGCCGCGCTCACCGCCGACGAGATCGCGCGCGAGGCGTCGTTCTTCAGCTTCGGCACGAACGACCTCACCCAGATGACGTTCGGCTACTCGCGCGACGACGCCGAGGGCGGCTTCCTGCTCAAGTACGTCGAGGACAAGATCCTGCCGGTGAACCCGTTCCAGACGCTCGACGACGCCGTCGCCGGGCTGATGCGGATCGCGGTCGAGAAGGGCCGGGCCACCCGGCCGGGCCTCGAGATCGGGATCTGCGGTGAGCACGGGGGCGACCCCGAGTCGATCGCCAAGTGCGAGCGGATCGGGCTCGACTACGTCTCCTGCTCACCCTTCCGGGTGCCCGTCGCCCGCCTGGCCGCCGCTCAGGCCGCCCTCACCAGCGCTGCGGAGCGCGACAAGTAGCCGCAGGCCGCGTCGTCGCGGATCTCGACCGATGACCGGGTTCTCACCGCTCGAGGCCGCGTCTCGAGCCGGAGTCGAACACGGCTATGTCCAGCGACTCCTCGAGCTCCGTTGCATCCGCCCCAGCACGGACGGCCTGTCCGCCGGAGACGTCCGCCGGATCGCGCTCCTCCGGACGCTCGAGGAGGCCGGGCTCCCGCTCGAGGCGATGGCGACGGGGATCGAGCGAGGCGTGATCGCGCTCGATTTCGTCGATGCGCCCGAGTACGAGCGCTTCGCCCAGTTGACCGAGGAGACGTTCCAGGAGGTCAGTGACCGGACGGGGATCCCGCTGACCCTGCTCGCGCTGCTTCGCGAGACGGTC
>CAYXVP010000084.1:0-8443 GCA_964468305.1 uncultured Anaerolinea sp.
AACGCCGTGGCCAGGTAGCCGAGGTGGTCGAGCCCGTCGCCGAGCCGGATGTACTCGACGAAGTCGGCGGTGTTCGCGAGGCGCGCCTCGCCGGAGCGATGGTCGAGCACACGCAGGCCGCTCGACCCGGGCACGTAGTGGACCCGGTCGCCGCCGAGGTCGGCTTGCTCGACGCCGTCGCGGTCGTAGAGCCTGAAGCTGGACGGCGCCCTTTCGATCGCTCGCTCGACGACGTCCGGCGGGAAGCGGACGCGGCCCTCGGGCGTGGTCGGCAGCCCGTGCTCAAGGAGCCGCGCGCGCATCTTCGGGCCGCGGATCTCCATGCCGACCTCGTCGAGGAGGCGCTTGGCCTCGTCGACGATCGAGCCGATCAGTGGCTGGTCCAGGACCTGCAGGCGGGGGCGCATCGGCGCCAGTGTGCCAGCGCGCCGCCGTGATCCGCGCCGCTCGCGGCGTCTGCGCCGTCCGCTCAGTCGAGCGCGACCGTCTCTCGCCAGCGCGGGATGTGGACGGTGAAACCCAGCGCCTCGACCTTCGGCGCGATCGCGAGCTGTGCCTCCGGGTCGCCGTGGACGAGGAACACCGTGCGTGGGTAGCCGGGCTCGCCCGCCTTCTTGCCGGCCCCGAAGTTGCGCAGCCAGTCGAGGAGCTCCGACTCGTCGGCGTGGGCCGAGAAGCCGCTGATCGAACGGATGCGGCACTTGACCTCGTGGGCCTGGCCATCGAGCCGGACCGTCCGCGCGCCGGCCTGGAGGTGGGCGCCCAGCGTGCCCTCGCCCTGATAGCCGACGAACAGGATCGTCGCGGCGGGGTCGCCGATCAGGTTGCGCAGGTGTCCGACGACGCGGCCGCCGGTCAGCATCCCGTTCGAGGCCACGATCATGTACGGCCGCGGCGCCACCGCGATCGCCTTCGATGCCTCGACCGCCCGGGTAATGGTCTGGTTCGGGTAGTCGAGCGGCGACGCGCCGCTCTTGAGCAGCTCGCTCGTCTCCGGGTCGAAGTCCTCGGGGTGGCGGCGGTAGATGTCCGAGGCGCGAGTCGCCATCGGCGAGTCGAGGTAGAGCGGCAGCAACGGGATCTCGCCGCGGTCGATCATCCGGTCGAGCTCCCACACGATCTCCTGGGTTCGGCCGATCGCGAACGACGGGATGAGGAGCACGCCGCCGGCCTCCTTCGTGGCTCGGACGGCCTCGGCGAGCATCCGCACGGCCTCGGCCTCGGGTTCGTGCTCGCGCCCGCCATAGGTCGACTCGACGACGACGTAGTCGGCGGTGTTGACCACGGTCGGGTCGTTGATGATCGGCGTGCCCGGGCGGCCGAGGTCGCCCGAGAACACGATTGTCGTCGGCGGCGACCCCTCGGCGTCGCGGATCTCGAGTCGGATGATCGCCGAGCCGAGGATGTGGCCCGCGTCGAGGTACGTGGCGGTGACACCCGGCGCGACCTGGGTCGGGTTGCCGTAGCGGACGTGCTGGAAGTGGGGCATGACCGCCTGCGCGTCGAGCTCCGTGTACAGCGGCGCGTCGAGGTCCGCCTCGACGTGTGGCGGCTGCTGGCGAATCTCGACCTCCGGGTCGTAGACCGCGGCGCGCGGCGGATCCGGCTCGACGGACGTGGGCACGTGCCCCTCCTGGTCGGCGCGCCGCGCCTCGTCGAGCGCGGCCCGGAGCTCCTGCTCGCTCCCCTTGTTCGCCGCGACCGCTTCGACCGGGTGCCGGCGCTCCCAGCGCGAGTGTCGCTTGGCGAACTCCTCCTGGAGCCGGCCGCTGTCGAGCAACACGATCTCGACCAGCTCGGCCGTGGCCGAGGTGAGGTAGATCGGGCCGGCGTAGCCATCCTTCACGACCACCGGCAGGTAGCCGCAGTGGTCGAGATGGGCGTGCGTGACGAGGATCGCGTCGAGGGTCGATGGCTCGAAACCGAGCGAGACGCGGTTGCGAACGGTCTCGTTCGGGCTCCCCTGGAACATGCCGCAGTCGATCAGCACCCGCGCCCGCGCGCTGGTGAGCAGGAACTTCGAGCCGGTGACGGTGCTCGCGCCACCGAGAAACGTGAGGTGCAAGAAGGTCGCTCTAGACCCGGATGACGGTATCGAGCGCGACGGCGGCGAAGAGGAGGGCGAGGTAGGTGATCGAGTAGCGGTAGAGGCGGATCGCCTGGGCGGTCGATGCCTCGGCCGAGGTGCCCTGCCGCCAGAGGACGAAGGCGCGCCACAGGAAGAGCGAACCGAGAACGGCTGCGGCGACCGCGTAGATGGGGCCCATGCCCGCGACGACGGCGAAGACCGCCGTCAGCGCGACCAACAGAATCGTGTACAGCCCGATCTGGCGGCTGGTCTCGGCGATGCCGCGGACGACTGGGAGCATTGGCACGCCGGCTGCGGCGTAGTCGCCGCGCATGCGCAGCGCCAGCGCCCAGAAGTGCGGCGGCGTCCAGTAGAAGACGATGAGGAACAGCAGCAGGGCCGGCAGCGCCACGTTGCCGGTCACCGCCGCCCAGCCGATGACCGGCGGCAGCGCCCCCGCCGCGCCCCCGATGACGATGTTCTGCGGCGTGTTGCGCTTCAGCAGCATCGTGTAGATCACGACGTAGAAGCCGATGGCCAGCAGGGTGAGGAACGCGGCGAGGACGTTGACGGTCACGGCCATGAGGCTCACGGAGAGCGCCCCGAGGACGATCCCGAACGCGACCGCGCGCTCGGGCGTGACCTGCTGGGCGGGCAGCGGCCGCCGCCTCGTACGCGCCATGCGCTGGTCGATATCACGTTCGAGGTACTGGTTGATCGCGTTCGCCGCACCCGCCGCGAGCGTGCCGCAGACGAGGGTCCAGAAGGTCAGGCGGGCCCAATCGACGATCGGCAGGCCGGGTACTTCGCGGGTGGCGAGGACCATCGCCGGCACCGTGGTCACGAGCAGCAGCTCGATGATCCGCGGCTTGGTCAGCGCCACGTAGGCGCGAATCTGGTCGCCCACGGCGGATCGGGGGCCGGCGGCGGCCCCTTCGGTGAGGCCGTCCGCGGGAGCGGCGATTCGCGCCTCGTAGTAGGCGGCCACTGCGAGCGCGACGCTGCCGCCCCACACCAGCGCGCCGAGCGCGACGTGGAGCGTCTGCGTCCAGGGAGCGAGCGTCGTTGCGATCTGCAGCGCGCCCACGGCGACCTGTGTGATGTACACCGCGAAGATCGCCACGGCGAGCCGCGTCAGGCGCGGCCGCTCGGCGCGCCGTCGCCACGCGACCCACGCCACCGCCGCAAGGATCAGGAACACGACGGCTGCCGCGTACCGGTGCAGCGCATGGGCGCCATACAGGTCGGCGAGATTCGCGCTGCCCGCCGGAGCCTGGGGGACGAGCGCGCCATTCATCAGCGGCCAGTCCGGGAACACCAGCCCGGCGTCGCGGGCTGTCACGTTCGCCCCGAACAGCAGCACGGCGAACACCGCCGCCGCCGCGAACGCGGCAAAGAGCGTGAACCGTTGGTTGCCGCTCCCGCCGAGGCGCACCGGATAGGAGGACCGGGCCAGCAGATAGACCAGCAACCCGACCAGGGCCATCGCCGCGGCCAGGTGCGCCGTCACGGACTCGCCCGTGTTGCCGAGCTGGACCGTGCGGCCGCCGAGCCAGGCCTGGAACCCGACGAGGAGCACCGCCGCGAACGACGGCCACAGGATCGAGCGGCGATCGCGGTGGTCGAGCCAGCCGATGGCGGCCAGACCGAGGATCAGGAAGCCGATCACCGCCGCCACCGTCCGGTGCAGCCACTCGATCCAGACGTGTCCGTCGCTGTCGAGCGCGGGCAGGAACTGGCCGGGGAAGCAGCCGGGCCAGGTGGGACACGCGAGCCCCGAGTCGGTCGCGCGAACGACGACGCCGATGACGACGAGCAGGAACGCGGCGGCGACGGTCGCGGCGGCGAGCCGCTGGAAGCGGTTCAAGGTTCCCCCGGGAGGGCGACCCCGGATTCTACTGGTCCGCAGGGCCGACACCGCCTCCAACCGACCACGGTGACGCTGTCCGCATGTTCCCCCGGGTCCCCCCCCGGTCGGTGGGGGGTGCGGCCGCGTCGCTCTTCGTGCTCGTCGCGCTCGCGGGCTGCGGACCTGGTCCCGCCTCGACTGCGGGCGCCGCAAGCCCCGGTTCCTCCGGCACGGCTGCCTGCCCGACCGGGCCGACACCGCCGGACGACCTCGCCGGCTGGGGCCCGCCGGCACAGCCGCCGGCTGTCACGCCGTACATCATCAACGGTCCCGGTCAGATCGTGTGCGGCCAGAACCGGATCCTGTTCACGTTGCTCGATGCCTCCGGCACGCCCGCGGGTGCGCCCGACCGGACGGCGTCGATCGCCTTCTACGACCTCGGCCGCGACCCGTCCAAACCCACAGCGTCCGCAGATGGGACGTTTGTCTGGGCGATCAAGGACGCCCGCGGGATCTACATCGCCAACGCCGCGTTCTCCGAGGCCGGCCGCTGGGGCGCCGAGGTGACCACGGCGAAGGCAGGCGGCGCGGTTGAGACGCACCGGCTCACCTTCGACGTCCAGCCCAGCTCGCCCGTCGTCGGCGTGGGTGATATGGCACCCGCATCGAAGACGCCGACTCTCGCGGACGTCGGGGGCGACGCGTCCCACATCTCAACCGACGCGCACCCCGATCCGGCCTTCTACCAGACCTCGGTCGACCAGGCGCTCGCGAAGCACGACCCGTTCGTGCTGATCTTCGCGACGCCGAAGTTCTGCACCAGCGCCCAGTGCGGCCCCACGCTCGATTCGATCAAGCCCTACGTGACGAAGTACCCGAACGTGACGTTCATCAACGTCGAGCCGTACAAGCTCAAGCTCGTCGACGGCACGCTCGAGGCCGACCTCGACGCCCAGGGCCAGCTGCAGGCGACCGACGCGACCAACCAGTGGCACCTGCTCACCGAGCCGGTCGTGTACGTGGTCAACCGCGACGGCGTCGTCACCGCGCAGTTCGACTTGATCTTCTCCGACGCCGAGCTGACCGCAGCCCTCAACGCCGTCAAGTAGCGGCGGGAGAAGCGCTCGCCGGGACCGCATCCTCCAGGTGGTACACGCGGGGCTCGCCGTTCTCGAGCCGGTAGAACGCGCGAATCGGCACGCCAGTGGCCATGTGCGTCGCGAGGTGGCTCAGCGAGAACTGCGGCGCGTTGTCCAGATCGCCCACCTTCAGGGTCACGGTCCTGCCGTCGGGCGTGCGGACGTCGAACGAGTTCACCTGGGTGAGGCTCGCCTGGTCGATGGCCACGACGACCCCGACGACCGGCGACGCCGGCAGGTTCGGAGGCGGCGTCGGTTCGCACGCGCACGCCGTGGTCACCGCCACGAGGCCGATCGTCGCCACCACCGAGGCCCTAGGGAGCCGGAGCCCGACCGTGCATGTCGCGAGTCGGCGGCTCGTCCATCGCGAAGCTGATCCGCGAAGGGTCACCCCGCGGCGGCGCCCTTGCTCCCCGGCGCGTCCAGCTCGACGCCGTCGGCGCACTGCGGGCACGCTGCGGGGCCTGGCTCGTACGTGGGCAGGTCGAGGATCCAGAGCGCGCTGAGGGCGTAGCGCCGACCGCTGGTCGGCGAGGTCAGCGTGCTCATGCCGCCCGACCGATCCACGAGAACCACGCACTCGACGATCTCGCCACCCGCGGCCTCGACTGCGGGGATCATCGCCAGCAGCGAGCCACCTGTGGTCAGGATGTCGTCGACGAGGAGCACGCGCTCCCGCGGTTCTATGCGAAAACCGCGCCGGAACTCCCGCCGCGGATGGCCGCCCGCGTGGACCTCCTCGGCGAAGAACGCCCGCGTCCCGAGCTGGCGGCCGGTCTCGAAGGCCAGGATGACGCCGCCAGTGGTGGGGCCCGCCACGAGGTCGATCTCGAGGCCATCCCCCACCTCGCCTCGGGCCCGGAAGTGGCCCGCCCAGAAGCCACAGAGCTCGCTCGTCGCGGCAGGATCTGACAGGACCGCGAACTTCTCGAGGTAGGCGCTCGAGTGGCGGCCGCTCTTGAGCAGGAAGTGGCCGTCCCTGAGTGCGCCGGAGCTCCGGAAGAGCGCCTCGGTCCGGGCCTCGATCCCGACGCGCGCCGATGACTCGAAGGTCGGCTTCAGGGTCGTCATCGGGCCCGAGTGTATGGCGGGGCCCCGCATGCCCCGGCGGGGCAGCCGAGCGCTGGGAATCGGCGAGACCGTCGACCTGCCTTGCCGGATTTCCCGCAGGCCTGTGCCGGGCATGTCTAGGCAGTGCCCTCCGCGACGGGCGCGCCGGGCTCGGTGGGCTCGCCGGGTCCAGCATCTCCGCCGCCGCTGCCGCGGACGCGGCGAACGACGAACCACGCGATCCCGCCGACGAAGACGAGGAACAGCAGCACCGGGATCCACACGATCGCGAACCAGATGCCGGCCTTCGCGAGGCCCTGCAGGGCGCTGACGAGGCTGGCCGATGCCTGCTCGGCCTCGGCGCCCGGGTCGAACTGCTGCTGCTCGGTGCGGATGGGGTTCGGCTTGAGCTCGAACGTGACGCTCAACGTGGACATCGCCGCCTGCTGCTGGAGATGGGTCTTCTCGGCCGTCATCTGCTCGATCTCGCCGCGGACCGTGGTCAGCTGCTCCTGGACGGCGAGGACGTCCTTGATCTCCTTGGCGCGGTCCATGATCCCCTGGAGCGCGTGCTCCGTCGCCTGGAGATTGGCGATACGAGCGGCGAGATCGACGACCTGGGTCGTCACGTCCTCGGTCGTCGAGTGCTCCTCGAGGACCTTGACCGCGATGCCGTGTAGCGCGGCGAGGGCCTCGTCCCAGCGGGTGGCCGGGATCCGGAAGATGATCGAGGCGGTGGCGAGCTCCGCGTCGCCGGATCGGTCGGAGCCGCTGACGTAGCCGCCGAGCGCCGTCATCCGCTTTGTGGCCGCTGTGATCGCGTCGTCCAGGCCGGCGACCTGCAGGCTCATCGTGCCGTTCTTGATGATCAGCAGGCCCGGCTCGTCGGGGGCGTATTGCGGCGGGGTGCCGCTGCCTCCGGTCTGGTCCCCGCCATTGGTCGGGCTCCCGAGGCCGGCAGCGAGGTCGGCCGAATAGTTCGTGCTGGCCGACTCCTGCGCTCCCGCCGGGGCGGCCGTGGCGGCCGCCGGAGCGGCGGGCGCGAGGGCTCCCCCGGAGGAGCATGCGGCCGCGAAGCCAAGGACGAACAGGATCGCGACGGTGAGGGGCGCTCGCCCGATGGTTCGTCGCCGAATGGACAGCATCGCGCTGGCTCCTCTCGTGCGTGGGCGCGCGCAGGCGCCACGGCGCCCCCGACGACGCGCTGGGCCCAACGGTTCCCCGGTCGTTCAGGGCCGGTACTCGACTCCCTTGGCAGACGGGGGTCCCGCGCGCTTCGGCAGCGCGGTGCCGACGAGGGGCGCGTAGCCGTCCAGCCCGCGGCGCCGGCACTCGCCGGCGAGCTCGTCGACGAGCCGTGCCGGGAGCGTCGGGTCGGCGAAGATGGCCGTGCCGACCTGGACTGCAACGGCGCCGACGGCGAGGGAACCGGGGACGGCGGGGAGCTCCGTCACGCCCCCGATCGCCACGACGGGGATGTCCCCGACCTGGCTGACCTCGTACACGATCCGCAGGGCGACGGGCTTGATCGCCGGGCCCGACAGGCCGCCGTAGACGTTCCCGAGCAACGGCCTTGCCCGCGTCGGCGCGACCGCGATCCCGGACAGGGTGTTGATCGCGGTGAGAGCATCCGCACCGGCGTCGGCGATCGCGCGGGCGATCGGGCGCACGTCGGCCACGTTCGGCGAGAGCTTCACAAGGAGCGGCAGATCGGTGGCGCGGCGAACGGAGGCGGTGACGGCGCCGGCCGCCTCGGCATCGATGGCGAACTGGATGCCGCCCTTGCCGACGTTCGGGCAGCTGATGTTGAGCTCGATGCCAGCGATCCCGGGCTGGCCGTCCAGCCGCCGGGCGACCTCGGTGAAGTCGGCGATCGACTCGCCGGCGACGTTGACGATCACCGGCACGCGCCAGCCGGACCACGTCGCGGCGTACTTCTCGACGACCGCGTCCACGCCGGGGTTCTGGAGCCCGATCGAGTTGAGCATCCCGCCCGGCGTCTCGCTGACCCGGGGCGTGGGGTTGCCCACGCGCGGCCGGAGGGTGGTGCCCTTGCAGCAGATGGCGCCGAGCCGCTGCACGTCGACGACGTCGCCGTACTCCACACCGTAGCCAAACGTGCCCGAGGCCACGAGGATCGGGTTCGCGAGCCGCAGCCCACGCCCCAGGTCGACCGAGAGGTCGACCACGCGGTCTGGCGGCAGCGGCTCGGCGGTTGGGCGTCGTTGGGCGACGGCGCCTCGACCGGCGCCGTTGACCGGCGGGGCGCCCGGGGCCGTCGCGGGCCGGATCGGGACGATGGGGCGCGCGGCCGGAACGATCGCCGGCTTGATCTTC
>CAYXVP010000085.1:0-8388 GCA_964468305.1 uncultured Anaerolinea sp.
GGCTCGCGTCGCCGTGACGGCCCGAGCTGTGCGCTTCACGCCGCGTTAACGGGCGGACCCGGACCGGTTCACCGGTCGCTCTCGGGCGGTGCGAAATTCGGAGCTCGATCGCCGGGCTCGCAGCCATGGCCCGGCTCTCTGGAAGATCTCGCTCCCGACCGCGTATCCCGATCGATGCGTTGCGAAGGACTCTAGCGGTCCCGCCGGTTCGTGTCGATTCAGGCGTGAAGCTGGTTGACCGGATCGCTCAGGGGAACGGGACCGATCCGCCCAGCCCGAACATCTGCCCGATCGTGACGAAGGTGAAGCCGCGCTTGCGGTACTGGCTGATGATGGTCGGCAGGGCGCGCGCCGTGTTCACCGGCCCGGTGTGCATCAGGATGATCGACCCGGCCTTGCCGCTGAGCGCCGCCGAGGCGATCCTGCTGGTGCTGATCCCCGTCCAATCCAGCGTGTCGACGTCCCACAGCACGACGTGGCTCTCACCCGCGGCGGTCGCCGCCTGGCGGGTGACGTCGTCGAACTCCTCGTAGGGCGGTCGCATCACCGGCAGCATCGGGATGCCGAGGTCCCGGAGGATCTGCTCGTCGTGGAGCAGCTCACCCAGCTGCAGCGGGAAGCACAGGCCCTTCAGTGACGGGTGGCTGAACGTGTGATTGGCAATCGGGTAGCCGGTTTGGGCGACATGCTTCCACTCGTCCGGGAAGAGCTGCACCGACTTGCCGGTGGGGAAGAACGTGGCGTTGACCTTCGCCCTGGCGAGGATGCCCAGGATCCGGTGGACGTTGACCGAGTTGGTCCCGTCGTCGAACGTCAATGCGACCACCTTCTGGGTCCGATCGCCGTGGGAGACGACCAGCGCCGGCGTAGCCTCGGCGGGCGGCGGCCAACAGCCGTTGGGCATCTGGGTCGGTGAGGGCGCGGGGGACGGCTCGATCGTCACCTCCGGTGTCGGAGTCGGCACGACCGCGACCGGCGGCGTGGTCGCGGTCGGTGCAGGCGGTGGCGACGTCGTGGCGCTGGCGAACGAGAACGCCGGCAGCGTCCAGCCCGCCGCGAGGAGTGTCGCCACGAACGCGAGTGCCACGACGCCGGCGAACGCTCGGAAGATTCGGTTTCGCCGCCGCCGGTTCGGCTCGATGATCACGCAGCGATCATGCGCTCGCGCTTGGCCAACGTCTGCTCCCTCGTTTGGGGAGTGGTCGAATAGATATGAAGAGCACCAAAGGTGGGTCAGGCGGCGCGAGCGAGCCGCCGCACGACTTGCACCTCGACCGAGGTGGTGGGCGACACTGGACTCGAACCAGTGACCTCTTGCATGTCAAGCAAGTGCTCTAACCAGCTGAGCTAGCCGCCCGAGCGAGGTGCGACGTGAGTTCCGTCACGCCGCCGGCGAATGATACTGCGGACCTTCTGCTGCGGAGTTAGAGGCCGCCGTCGTGGACGGCGGCCTCTAACGGTTGCGGGGCCGGAGCTCAGCAACCCGAACGGCAAATGTAGACGTCGTTCTCACCCTGGTTGAAGCTGAACATGTCCGCCCCCTGATTCGGGCCGATGTTCACGCTCGAGCCGTTGACCGCGACCGTTGCGGTCGCCGTCGCGCCCCGCATGAGGAAGGTTCCATGGAACGTGGACTGGAACTCGCCGCTCACCCCGAAGCTGCTGGTGCCATGCGCCCGTGTCAGGGCTCCCTGCCCGCTCCAGCTCGCGCCGACGGACACGGTTCCCTGCGTGCAGGTGTAGTTCCAGGCGGCATCGATCTGGCAGACATCGGCGGCACCCCTCCCACTCGCAGTGGCAGCCGTGAGCTTGTTGTCGATGGCGAGGGAGCTGCCTTCGATGAATCCAAATACCTCGGAGACGGGCACGAAGTTGCCGCGTCGATCGAACTTGTACGAGAAGACGTCGACCGACAGGCTCGTGCCATTGGCCTGCGTGCCGTTCGACTTCCAGGCCTGCGTGGCGGTCCCGATGAACGTATCCCGGTACACGACATTGGCCACGATGCTGCCGTCCGGCGGATAGGTCGACCAACCGCCCTCGGCGCCGCGGCCGCTCAAGGCGAAGTGGATCGTCTGCCCCGGCGCCGCCAACACCGGTGCGGCAGCACCGACAAGGGCGACGACGACCGCCGCGAGGAACAACGCTCTGCGCATCTGCGAACCCTCCTCGGCCCGGTCGAGGCAGGCAAGGCGCCGGCGCTCATTGCGATCGGGCTACGCGGAGGACGCGGGATGCGGCGTCGTGTTGCTGCGGCTCGGTTGAAGCCACCAGCGGCGCGGCCCACAATCCGGGCGTGACCGACCTGCGCACGCCGTTACCCCTCGCTCGCACCGTTGCCGAGAGTCCGACCGACATCTGGAACGACTCGTGCGCCATCGACGAGCTCGAATACGCGATCGGCTTCGGTGCGGTCGGGGCGACGGCCAACCCGACGATCGTCCACGACGTATGGCGCAAGGATCCGGCGCACTGGCGTGGACGGGCGCGCGCACTTGCGGCGGCGGCGCCCGCCGCGACGGAGGTGGAGACGGCGTGGGCCGTCGTCGCCGAGATGTCGACCGCGGGGGCGAAGCTCCTCGAGGCGACATTCGTGCGCGAGGGCGGACGCAAGGGCCGGCTGTCCATCCAGACCAACCCGACGTTCTGGCGGACCCGTGACCGGATGCTCGACCAGGGAGCCGAGCTTACCGCGCTGGGGCCGAACATCATCGTCAAGTTTCCGGCGACCAGCGTCGGGATCGAGGTCATGGAGGAGGCGACGTACCGGGGCGTCAGCGTGAACGCCACGGTCAGCTTCTCCGTGGCGCAGGCGCTCGCGGCCGCCGAGGCGGTCGAGCGGGGCCTGCGGCGGCGCGAGGCCGACGGGCTCCGTACCGACGACATGGGTCCCGTGATCACGATCATGATGGGCCGCCTCGAGGATTGGCTGCGCGTGCTCACGGAGCGCGACGGCGTCATCTGCGACCCGGAGGCGCTGCCGTGGTCCGGGGTCGCGGTCTTCAAGCGCGCCTACGCCCTCTTCCGCGAGCGCGGCTACCGCGCTCGGCCGCTCGGCGCGGCCATCCGCCATCACCTCCACTGGAGCGAGCTGATCGGCGGCGAGTGCGCGGTCACGCTGCCCTCGACCTGGCAGATGCGATTCAACGCCTCCGACGTGGAGGTCCGCCCTCGGATCGACGATCCCGTGGAGCCGCGCTACCTCGACCAGCTGCGCTCGCGCTTCCCGGACTTCGAGCGGGCGTGGGACCCGGATGGCCTGTCGATCGACGAGTTCGATACGTTCGGGCCGACGGTTCGCACGCTCCGTGCGTTCATCGGCTCGTACCACGACCTTCTTCACGCGGTGACCGACGCGGTCCTGCCGAATCCCGACGTCCGCGCGAGCTGACCCGCCCGGATGGAGCAGCCCGCGGTCCATATGTCGGCGATTCCCAACGCACTACCCTGCTCCGCACTGCATCTGAAGGCGACGGCTGACCGTTCGCTGGAGCTGACGCCTGGCGATGCCGGCTGGCGGTACCTGTCCTTTCGAACGGCCGCGCTGGCGGCCGGCGCTGCCGTGGAGGTCGCGCGCAGCGGGCAGGAGGCGGTCGTCGTCGTCATCTCCGGCGGCGGCATCGTGGTCGAGGCTGGCGCCCGGACGTTCGACCTGCCCGGCCGGGCCTCGCCGTTCGAGGCGCTGCCGTGGGCCATCTACCTGCCGGCGTCCGGCGCCGCCGTCGTCCGAGGGCGTCCCGACGGCAGCTCGGCGGACGGACGGGTGTCGATCGGCGTCGCCGAGGCGTCGCCATCGGGTGCGAGTGGCGTCGCTCGGGAGCCATTCGTGATCGGCCCGGACGACGTCGAGGTCGAGATCCGCGGCGCGGGGAATGCGACCCGCCAGATCAACAAGATCGTTCGCCCGGAGACGGCTGCGGATCGGCTGCTCGTCGTCGAGGTGCTCACGCCGTCCGGCAACTGGTCCTCGTGGCCGCCGCACAAGCACGATCGGGACGACATGCCGTCCGAGGCGGTGCTCGAGGAGATCTATCTCTACCGGTTCGCGCGGCCCGAGGCGTGGGGTCTGCAGCGCCTCTACCGCGCGGACCGGTCGCGCGACTGCGTCTTCGAGGTCCACGACGGGGACTGCGTCGTCGTCACCGACGGCTACCACCCCTTCGTGGCCAGCCACGGCGACCACGCCTACTACCTCAACGCGCTGGCCGGCGATCGCCGGACCATGGCTTGCTCGTTCGACCCCGACCTCGACTGGGTCCGGGGCACCTGGGCCGAGATGGCGCCCGACCCGCGGCTGCCCATGGTTCCGGCTCGACCCCCCGTCCCGCGGTGACACGGTCGCGTTCGTGACCCTCGAGCTGGGCATCTACACCGACTCCCTCGCGCACCTCCCGTTCGAGGCCGCACTCGACCTGGCGGCCGAGATCGGGGCGGGCGCGATCGAGATCGCGACGGGTGGCCAGTCGTCGGCGCCGCACCTGCGCATCGACGAGCTCCTGGCCGACGGCCCATCGCGGCGGCGCTTCGGCGCGGCCTTTGCCGAGCGCGGCCTGCGAATCGCCGCGCTCAACTGCTCCGCCTGGCCCCTGCACCCGGTGCAGGGCGATGCGCACGTCGCGCTGATCCGGAAGACGATCCGGCTCGCCGGTGAGCTCGGCGTGCGCAAGATCGTCACGATGTCCGGCAACCCCGGCGACGGCGCTGGAGCCACGGCCGTGAACTTCACCTGGTATCCGTGGCCGGACGATTCGGTCGCCCTCCTCGAACGGCAGTGGGCGGCGGCGGTCGAGCTGTGGCAGGGCCTGGCCGCTGAGGCCCTGCGCCACGGCGTGGACCGAATCGCGTTCGAGCTGCACCCGCTGCACCTGGTCTACAACGTCCCCACGCTGGGCCGGATGCGGACGGCCGTTGGGCCCATCATCGGCGCGAACCTGGATCCATCCCACCTCTTCTGGCAGCAGATGGACCCGCTGGCGGTCATCGACGACCTCGGTCCGGCGATCTATCACGTCCACATGAAGGACACGGAGGTGCTCGCGCCAGAGGTCGCCCTGGCGGGCGTCCTCGACCAGCGCCCGTTCACGGATCCGACCCGCCGGGCGTGGCGTTTCCGGGCGGTCGGGAGCGTCCGCGACGCCGCCTACTGGTCGGGCTTCATCGGCGCCCTCCGGCGCGCCGGCTACGACGACGGGCTGTGCATCGAGAACGAGGACGGCACGCTCCCGGCCGAGGCCGCCGTCCGGGCGAGCGCTGCCTTCCTCCGCCCGCTGCTGGGCTCCTAGGCCGCGCCGACCGCCACGTCGGGGACAGCGACCCGCGTCAGCTCGCCACTCGCCGCGGACGCGTACATCGCATCGACGACGGCGTTGGCGATCGTGCCGTCCACGAAATCGGCGTGGGCATGGCGTCCCTCGGCGATCGCTGCGACGAATTCCCGCCACATCTCGATCTCGAAGCCGACCCAGCCGATGCCGGTGCCATCCGTTCCTGCGATCAGGAGCGGCTGGGCGCCGGGATGGCTCGGGTTGACCATGACCCGCCGGTAGCCGAACGTCTCCGCCTCGCCTGGTAGGCAGACCTGGAACTCCTCCGGCCGCTCCAGGTCCCATTGCGCCGAGCCGAGCGAGCCGTACACCTCGATCTGCTGCGCGACGCGCTTGCCGATCGTGACGCGGCTCGTCTCGAGGGCGCCGTACGCGCCGCCGCTGAAGTCGACGAGCGCGGCCATGGCGTCCTCGACGTCCACCCGGCCCATCGCCGCCGCCGGTCCGGGGCTCGAGGCGGCGCCGCCCCTATTGCCGATCGCGCCCGCCGCGGGCAGCGGCCGCTCGGTGATGAACGTCCGCGTCAGCGCGCGAACCGCCTCGATCTCGCCGACCAGGAACCGCGCCGTGTCAACGAGGTGATAGCCGGTATCGATGGCCAGCCCGCCACCGGCGTCCTTCCGGAAGCGCCACAGGAGTGGGACGTCGGGATCCGCGCCGTAGTCGAGGAGGAACGACGCCCGCAGGCTCCTGATGTCGCCGAGGTCGCCGCGGTCGATCAGGCCGCGGATCGCGCGCAGCGCCGGGCTCCACCGGTAGCCGGCCCCGAGACCATGGAACACGCCGGCCGCCCGGCACGCCGCGAGCATCTCAGCCGCCGCCGCCGTGGACGTCGCGAGTGGCTTCTCGGCGACGACATGGCGCCGGGCGGCCGCGGCCGCGAGGACCACGTCGTGGTTCGCCGCGGGAGGAAGGCAGGCGACGACGAGATCGACGTCGGCATCGACGGCCCTGCGCCAGTCGTCCTCCACGCGGTCGTAGCCGAAGTGCCCCGCGAGCTGCTCGGCGAGGCCGCGGTTGATGTCCGCGACGACGTCGAGGCGCGGCCGGAGCGGCAGCTCCGGGTGAAGCACGGGCAGGGTGTGCAGCGCGATGCTGTGGGCGCGGGCCATGACGCCGGCGCCGATCATGGCGATACGCAGGGGCCTGCGCTCGGAGCCCACGCGCCTACCCCGCCTCCGCCCTGAGCTCGTCGACGCGTATGCGGCGACCCTGGTTGGACGAAGCCGCGATCGCGTCGCAGATGAGCGCCGCCTCGTAGCCGTCCTCGAACGTGGCCTGCTCGGGCGAGATCGGCCGGCCGTCGATGATCGCCGACAGGAAGTCGCGCCACTCGTGGACGAAGGAGTGCTCCCAGCCGACGGTATGGCCGGGCGCCCACCACAGGTCCATGAACGGGTGATCCGGCTGGCTGACCAGCACGTCGCGGAAGCCGCCGATCCGGTCGGCCTCGTCCTCGCTCCGGAACACATGCAGCCGGTTCAGGTCCTCCATGTTCCACCACAGCGAGCCGAGCGTCCCGTTGAACTCCACGACCTGGCGGCCCTTCCAGCCCCACGCGACCCGCGAGACCTCCAGCGAGCCGAGGCCTCCGCCACGCATCTCGATCGCGGCGACGTAGGCGTCCTCGACATCCGGCCCGAACGAGGTGAGCTTCAGCATCGTCGCCTGCACCGCCTCCGCCTCACAGCCGAGGAACCGCAGGAAGTCGACGATGTGGGCGTAGTCGGTGACTGCGTGCGAGCCGTTGTGCGGCCGGAGCGGCGTCGCGCCGGCGGCGTGGTCCTGCAGATACTGCGCGCGGAACTGGAGCGGCTCGCCCAGGTCGCCGCGTTCGATGATCTCGCGGGCGAGGCGCATCGCCGGCATGTAACGGTAGTTGAAGCCGGTGACCGCGGGCACGCCGGCCCGCCGAGCCGCCTCGAGCAACCGGTGCGACTCGTGGCGATCCAGCCCGAGGGGCTTCTCGCAGAGCACCGGCTTGCCGAGGGCGAGTGCCGCCTCGGTCGGCTCGACGTGCGCGGCGGCGCCGAGCAGGGTGGCCACGACGTCGACGGCCGGGTCGTCGACGACGGAGCGCCAGTCGGTCGAGAAGCGCTCGACGCCGAGCTCGTCGGCCATCGCCTGCCCGCGCTCCTGGTTTCGGGCTCCCAGCGCGACGAGCCTGATCGGGCGCCCGAGGGGCCGCATGTGCCCGATGGTGTGCAGTGCGTGGGCGTGCGCGCGCGTGATCCAGCCGGCGCCGAGGAGGCCGATGCCGATGGGCGTGCTCATTCCCGCTCGACCTCCACGACCCGGCCCGTCTCCATGGACCGGCGCGCGGCGAGGGCGATTCGCAGCGCGGCAAGGGAGTCGTCGCCACCGACCTCGACCGGTCGGTCTCGGAGGATGGCGGCGACGAACGAGCGGAGCTCCGCGGCGTAGGCGGCGTCGAAGCGGAGCGGACCGGAACCCCAGCTCGTGCCTGCCGCCACCGGTCGCGCTGTCGGGCGGGCGCCGATCGCGATCGACCCGTTCTGCCCGACAACCTCGGTCCGTACGTCCTCCGCGCTGGCGCTCCGAGCGAACTGGAGGGCGCCGACGGCGCCGCCCTCGAACCGCAACGAGACGACGGCGCTGTCGACGTCACCGACGCGGGCGAGGTCCGGGAAAGCGAGCGTCGCCCCCCAGGCGTGAACCTCGCGCACCTCGTCGGACAGCATCCATCTGGCCAGGTCGTACTCATGGATGCCCATGTCCAGGTGGATCCCGCCGCTGACGGCCGGATCGGCCTGGGCCGGCGGCGGCGGGCCGGGATCGAACTGGAGGCTCTTGAACAGCACCGGCCGGCCGATCTCGCCGCGCTCGATCCGGCCGCGCCCGCGGCGATACGCCGAATCGAAGCGACGCATGAAGCCGACCTGGAGCCGGAGGCTGGCGCGCCGTGTCACGTCGATTGCGGCCTGGGTGTCCGAGACCGTGAGTGCCAGCGGCTTCTCGCAGAAGACGTCCCGGCCCGCGGCGGCGGCGTCGCGAACCGCCGCGAGGTGGTGCGGCGTCGAGACGGCGATCACGACGCCTCGCA
>CAYXVP010000086.1:0-8387 GCA_964468305.1 uncultured Anaerolinea sp.
ACGTCGCAGCACGGCTGCAGCAGGCAGCCGATCCGTGGTCGATCCTGGTCGGCGAGCGAACGGTCCGCACCGTGGGCGACCGGTTCAGCTTCGGTCCGCTGCGCGAGGTGGAGGCCAAGGGCAAGGCCGCACCGGTAGCCGCCCGGGAGCTGCAGGGCGTCGGCGTCACCCGTGCCCGGGGCGGCAGATCTCGAATCGTGGGGCGCGAGGCGGATCTCGATCAGCTCGAGCTCGTCGCCCGACGGGCGTTCAGCGAGCTTCGCCCTTTCCTGGTCAGCATCGTCGCGCCGGCCGGCGTCGGGAAGTCCCGGCTGCTCGAGGAGTTCTTGGATCGCCTCGACCCGGACGTCCGGATTGCCACAGCCCAGTGCCTGCCCTATGGGCAACGGCTCACGTACTGGCCGATGCGGGCGATCCTGTTGTCGATCATCGGACTCGGCGAGGACTCCGCGCCGGAAGATGTCCGCACCGCAACGGCGCGGTGGTTGCGCGACGCGAGGGAGCCCGAGGCCGATCGGGTCGCCGAGCTGCTGGCAGCCACGATCGGCGCGTCCGAGGTCGAGGGCGATCGGATCGCCCTCTTCGCGGCGTGGCGCCGGCTCGTCGAGCTCGCCGCCGAGCGAGCACCGCTCGTGCTCGTCGTCGAGGACCTGCACTGGTCGAGCGACAGCCTCCTCGACCTCGTCGAGTCGATGCTCCAACCGCGCGCCGATGTCCCCCTGGTGATGATCGCGCTCGCGCGTCCGGAGCTGCTTTACCGACGGCCCGGCTGGGGCGGCGGTCGGCGCAACGCCATCTCGATCGCGCTCGAGCCACTGCCCCAGCGCGCCGTCGCCGCGCTCGTTGCCGACCTGTTGGAGGGCGTTTCGCCAGAGATCGTCGACGCCGTCGTTGGACGGGCTGAGGGCAACCCGTTCTATGCCGGCGAGATCGTTCGCTCGCTCGTCGACCGGCTCGGACCGGTTCCGGATGCTTCCTCGGCACGCGGAGCCATCGCCGCGCTACCCGACACGATTCACGCCACCGTGCTCGCCAGGCTGGACGCCCTCGAGCCGAACGCTCGACGTGTCGTCCAGCTCGGCGCGGTCCTCGGGAGGACGTTCGAGCCGAAGGCAATCCCCGCGATCGACGCGGGCCTCGCGGCCGAGGTCGTCGACGGGGCGATCGGCCATCTCCTCGATCGCGAGCTCGTCCGACCGGCGAGCGTCGGTGCCGTCACCTTCCGCCACATCCTGATCCGCGAGGTTGCGTACAACACCCTGCCCCGTTCCGAGCGCGCGAGGCTGCACGGAGCCGCTGGCCGTTGGCTGATCGAGCGCGCCACGTCATCGGGTCGCGAAGACGAGCTCGCCGAGTTGATCGCCTTCCACCTCCGAGAGGCGTTGTCACTTGGCAGCCTTCTCGCGGAGGCCGTGCCGGAAGACCAGCCGCGCCTGGCAGTGGAGTGGCTCCGGCGGGCCGCGGAAGCCGCTGCGGCAGGGGCCGCGGCTGCAGAGGCCGCGCGCCACCTGAATGCGGCGATTGACCTGGCTCCGGTCGCGTCGCAGCCGGACCTGTACGAACGCCTCGGCCAGATCTGGAGCGGCGGCGACCAGGGAGCCGAAGCCTTCGAACGGGCGTGGGAGCTTGGCCGAGAGCTTGGCCTCGGCCCTGAACAGGAGCTGCGTACCCTCGCCCAGGGGATGACGGTCAGGGCACGCTGGACGGGATCGGTGGGACATCGCCTGGCGATCGAGGAAACCGACCGCCGCTACGCCCGGATCGAGGAGCTGATCGGCTCGACGACCTCGGATCTGGCGCGGCTCCATGGCGAGCTGTCACTCGGCTTCCGGCAGATGTTGAACAACTCCAGCGACGAGACCGAGCTGGCGCGGGACGCGGCCTGGGCGGCACGTGCCCTGGAGTCCGCCCGGAAGGTCGGCCAGCCGGATCTTCTGAGCGCGGCCTTCGATGCCGCAGGGGCAGCCGAGACGGGGCGCGACCAAATGGCCCGCGTGCTCGAGTTCGCCAAGCAGAGACAGGAATTCGCGGACCGTATCTCGACCAACGAACGAGTTGACTCCTGGCTCGTTCGGACATGGTCGGAAACCCTCCTGGGCGAGCTGGAGGCCGCGGTGCAGTCTGCCGAGCGCGCTCGAGCAGGCCTCGCGACGGGCCAGGCGGCGTCGTTCGTCCTGGGTGCGTCCTGCTGGCGGATCGTTGCGCTCCACGCCCTTGGGCGATGGGACGAGGCGCTGGCCGACGCAGCCCGCGCCGAACGGGCGTGGCAGGAGTCGGAGCTTCGCTCGCCGTCGTTCGCCATCAATGGGTTCCTCGCGGCCTTCGCGATCGCGCGGGGCCGCGGCGATCCTGTCGGGGCCGACCACTGGCGGGAGGTGGTCCAGCGAGTCGACGAGCGCTCGGATCCCGGCATCCGAACGAGGCGGATGTTCGCGTATGCCACCGACGACCTCGATGCCCTGGCCCGCGAGGTCGTGGAGGAGTTTCGGCGGTTTGCCGGGCGCCTCGATTACGTCTACCTGGCACTCGGCCTGCTGGCCGATCGGCGCCACCCAGTTCCAATCGCAACCCTCCACGAGTTGATCGACTACGTCGATGCGTATGGCCTTCGGCTCGTCGCGGCGCAGGCCCGGCGCCTCCGCGGGATCCAGCGCGGCGACCGCGGCGACATCTCCGCCGCCCTCGCCGAGTTCGACGCCATGCATGCCCGCCCGCTGGCCGCACGGGCGCGGACCGAGCTCGGGGTCCTGTCGGGCGATGCTGCCCTGATCGATGGCGGCCTGGACGAGCTCGAGGCCATCGGCGACGTCGAACAGGCCGCCAGGGTCGCCGGCGAGCGCAAGTCGACGTCGCTGGCACGTTCGGGCCAGGAGGCCTGAGCGGGGGATTGCCGGCTATCCGTTCGTCAGCCCGAAGAGCTCCAGCCATGCCTCGAGGCCTGCGACGCGCACCTCGGGCCGGGGCCGGGCACGCCAGTCCTCAGAGGTCATCCGGAAGCGCTGCGTGTCGCGCGGCGTGCCCTGCGGCGAGAGCCGGCCAAAGCCGTTCGGCTGATAACCGACGCCGACGCTGACCTTGTTCGAGGCAGGGTTGTCGATGAACGCCTCGCTTTCGGCGACCTCGGCGCCAAGGTGATCGAATGCAAGCGTGAGCACGGCCTGGCGCATCAGCTTGCCGATACCGCGGCCCTGGAACCTGCCTCCGAGCCAGGACCCGGTTCGGACCATCCGCAGCTCCAAGAAGCGTTCCGCGAACAGGTCCTGGAATCCTGCCGGCTCGCCGTCGACCCAGACGCCGAGCGTGAGCGCCCACTTCTCGACGCTCCAGTTCGCACGGGCGCTCATCCACCAGCGGTACGAATCGAGCTCGCGCTGGGGTGATGGTTGCGCCGTCCACGGGATGCCGAACGGCATCTCGTCCGCTGGATGGATGCCAGCCGCGGCGGCTGCGGCGAAGGCTGGGAGCTCCGCCTCCCCCGGCATGCGCAGGACCAGGTTCCCTGTCGAGAGACGCAGGTCGAGGAGAGGCCACAGGGGATGGGTCACGGCGGGCATCATACGGAGGTGACGCCGACATTCCGCCAGCGCGTTCTCGGCGGCGAAACGCTCATCGGCGCGTGGGCAAGCCTCGACTCACCGGCCTCGGCGGAGATCCTCGCCCATGCGGGCCTCGACTGGGTTGTCGTCGACCTGGAGCACGGCGCGGCGACCGAGGCGAGCCTGCTCGCGCACCTGTACGCCCTGGACGCCGGCGGCACGACGGCGCTCGTCCGTCCGCCGTCCGGCGAGCGCCTCAGGATCGGGCGGGCCCTGGATCTCGGCGCGGCCGGCATCGTCGTGCCCCGCCTCGACACCGTGGCACAGGTGAAGGAGGCGGTCACGTTCCTGCGCTATCCGCCGGCCGGCCAGCGCGGCGTCGCGTTGCTGACCCGTGGCGCCCGCCTGGGAACGGTGAATCACGCCGGCGTGGCAGCACTCAACGACGACATCACCGGGATCATCCAGATCGAATCTCCGCTGGCGCTCGAGGCCGCGGACGAGATCGCCGCGATCGATGGCGTCGATTGCCTGTTCGTCGGGCCCGCGGACCTCTCGCACTCCCTCGGCATCCCCGGCCAGTTCGCGCACGCCACCTACCAGGCCGCCTTGCGCAAGGTGGTCGACGCCTGCCGCCGGCACGGCAAGGCACCCGGGATCCTGCTGTACGACCACGCGACCTTCCGGCCGCACTTGGACCTGGGCTACACGTTCGTCGGCGTCGGGGCGGACGTCTCCTTCGTGAACGACGGCATCAAGGGGGCGCTGGCCGCGGTGCGGTAGGCCCGCAGGTACCTAGGCGACGTTGAGGGCCGGTGCCCCGATCCGCGGGATCGCCCGCCGGCCGCTGAGGAGCTCGATGAGCTCATCAGACTCGACCGGATGGGCGAAGTAGAAGCCCTGCCCGCATGTCGCGCCCATCGCCCGCATATCGCTCGCCTGGCTGCTGGTCTCGATCCCCTCCGCGACGGTCTCGAGGTGGAGGGTCTCGCCCAGGCGCACGATCGCGCGGACCAGCTCGCGCTGGTCGTGGCCGGCCCCGAGGTTGGCGACGAAGGAGCCCTCGCACTTGAGCACGTCGATCGGGAAGCGGCGCAGGTAGCCGAGCGACGAGAACCCGGTCCCGAAGTCGTCGATCGCGAGGCGGACCCCGAGCGCCTTCAGCTGGGCGAGTGTCGCCTCGCTGTGCCGGTCGTCGATGAGGACGTTCTCGGTGAACTCGAGGCACAGCCGTCCCGGCTCCAACCCGGCCGCCTCAAAGGCGTCCTCGACCACGCCCGGGAAGTCGGCCTCGGCGACCTGTCGCCCGGAGACGTTGACGTTGATCGACAGGTCGGGTCGGACGGCGTGCTCCGCCCAGCGCCGGGCTTCGCGACAGGCCTCCTCGTTGACCCACGAACCGGGCGGGATGTTCAGGCCGGTCTCCTCCGCCGGCGGAATGAACTCGCTCGGCAGCACCGAGCGTCGCGCCGGCGGATGCCAGCGCAGGAGCGCCTCTGCTCCGGCGATCTCGCCGGTGCCGAGGTCGACGATCGGCTGGTAGACGAGCCGGAACTCCTTCCGCTCGAGCGCCCGCTCGAGGTCGCCCTTGAGCGAGAGTCGGGTCAGGGCCGCGCGATGCATGCCCGGCTCGAAAACGACGACGCGGTTCTTCCCTCGGCCCTTGGCGATGTACATGGCCGCGTCCGCATTGCGCAGCAGCTCCTCGGCCGATTCGCCGCGGCCAGAGATCGGAGCAACGCCCACGCTCGCTCGAACGAAGAGCTCCCGATCGCCGTGACTGAATGGCGCCTGGAGCGTCGCCAGCAGCCGTTCGGCGACGTCGACGGGCGCGTCGTCCTCGGCCGTGTCCTCGAGGAGGATGGCGAACTCGTCGCCGCCCATGCGCGCGATTGTGTCGCCGGCGCGCAGGCCGCCCTGGAGCCGCGCGGCGGTCGCGACCAGCACCTGGTCGCCTTCGCCGTGGCCGAGGCTGTCGTTGATCGTCTTGAAGTCGTCGAGGTCGAGGAACAGCACGGCCATACGTTCGCGGGAGCGGTGGGCTCGCGTGATCGCGTGCTCGAGCCGATCGATGAACAGCGCCCGGTTGGCGAGCCCGGTCAGGGAATCATGGAAGGCGCGGAGGCGGAGCTCGTCCTCGAGGGTCTTCCGGGGCGTCACGTCGCGGTAGTTGACGACGATCCCGCCGACGGCCGGGTCGTCGACGAGATTTCGGATCACGGCCTCGATCGCGCGCCACGAGCCGTCGGCGTGGCGAGCCCGCAGCTCGACCGACGCCTCGGCGTTCTGGCGCCTGGCGATGCTGAGGAACAGACGCCGGAGCCGCAGCCGATCCTCGGGGTGGACGACCTCGAGCGCCTGCCGCCCGATCCGATCCTCCGCCTTGTAGCCGAGGATGCGCTCGACCGCCGGCGATTCGTAGGCGATGGCGCCATCGCGACCGAGGATGACGTTGACGTCGGCGGAGTTGCGGACCAGCGAACGGAAGCGCTCCTCGCTGCGCCGAAGGTCGGTGGCAAGCAGCTGCTCGGTGAGCGTCTGCTCGCGGAGTCGCCGGTTCTGGGTGGCCAGCAGCCGCGAGGAACCCGCGAAAGCCACATAGACGATCGCCAGCAGCGCGGCCGACATCGCTCCGACGAAGAGCACGACGTCGCGGCGCGCCGCATCGACCGCCGCGTCAATCGGCGCCGCGTCCTCGTAGACCTCGTACGCCCCCACAATCTGGCCGTCGTTCGTGCGGATCGGGTCGTAGATCGACAGGAATCGACTGGCGAGCCCGTGCTCGAACTCGTTTTCGCCCGCGTTGCCGTTGCTGAAATCCGTCGCGGTCTCGCCGTGGAATGCCTCGGCAAGGTCCTGCTCGACCTCAAATGACTTGCCGCGCAGCGCCGGGAGGTCCGAGAAGACGACGACACCCTCCTTCGACCAGACCTTGATCCGGAGAATCTGGCCCGCCGCCGTCAGCTCCTCGAGCCGAGAGTTGACCTCCGCCGCGGCCGGTCCGGCAGGCGCCTTGAGGGCCTCCGGCAGGAGCGTCGTCCCCATGTAGCCGAGGACGACCGCCTCCGTGGACCGAATCGTCTCGTCGACTGCGGCCTGTCGAAGGTGGTCGGAGACGTTCACCGCGACGCCGGCGGTCGTCACCAGCACGATGGCGCCGGACAGCGCGAGGACCGTCGCCCTCGGGCTGGGGCGCGGAAGCCGGGCAGAGATTCGGGCGGCCATCGGTTGCGGTGCTGGTCAGCCTCGCACGATCGAGCTGGACGCCCGGAACCGTATGTGGCCCCTCCTCGCCCGGATACGGGACTTTGGTCCCAGAGGCGCATCGCTCGGCGAGCGGCCGCGCGCAAATCGGCGGATAAGCGCCGGTTTGGAAGCTCGGCGAATGCACCCGATTCGAATAGGCCGCATCGTACGCACTCTCCGACGCCGCCGAGGCTGGCGGCAGGTCGACCTGGCCACGCGAGCTGCTGTCAGCCAGCAGACTGTTTCACGCGCAGAGCGGGGTCGCATCGATGAGCTATCCCTCGCACTGCTCGGTCGGGTGCTCCGGGCACTCGAAGCCGAGCTCGAGCTCAACGTGCGCTGGCGCGGAGGCGAGCTGGATCGGGTCATCGATGAGGGCCATGCCCACCTCGTTGCAACCACGATCGACCGGCTTGAGGACCTCGGCTGGATGGCGATACCGGAGGTCACGTACCTCATCGGTCGGGATCGCGGCTCGATCGACGTGTTCGCCTCTCGGCCGAGCCATCAGGCTGTTCTCGTGGTCGAAGTCAAAGCCGACCTGACCAGCGCAGAGGGCACGCTTCGCAGACATGACGAGAAGGTGCGACATGGAGGTCAGATCGCCCGCTCGCGATTCGGCTGGGACGTCGCCTTTGTCGCTCGTCTCCTTGTCCTGCCAGATGCCTCGACACCGCGGCGGCGCCTGGCACGACACGCAGCACTCTTCGATCGGGCGTATCCCCTACGGGCGAGTGCGCTCCGGGCCTGGCTTCGGGACCCAGGTGGCCCCACCGGCGGTGTCATGTTCCTTTCACCTACTCGCCGGCCGAGTGATCGACGCGACTTCACGTCGCGTCGACGCGTTCGCTTGGCTCGGCAGCCGCTTCTCGAGCACAGGCTCGATCAGCAAGCCCCGGTTCCCCGCGTCCGATTCATCGATTCATCTATCGAACACTCGACCGCCGAGTAGCTGACGGCTTGACGAGATGGCTACCGATCCATTGCTGCGCCGCTCCAGGATCACGGGCGACGGAGGGTGAGCCGAGCCTCCCCGCCGGAAGGGCTGGAAATTCGATTTGACTACACTTTCCCCGTGACCGAACTGACCGAGCGCGCCGTCGTCTCGCGCGTGCCCGGGCTCATCGACGAGAGGCTCAAGGTCCTGAGCCGCCGCGATCCCCTGACGGTGCGGCCCGGCACGTCGCTGCAGACGTGCCTCGACCTGATTCGCGAGACCGGCATGGCGGATTCGGTCTTCGTGACCGACGAATCGGGACGGCTCCTGGGCGTGCTCACGGAGCGCGACATCTTCGCCCACCTCGTCGGCCCGGACGCCGAGCTCGGCCAGCCCGTCGAAGCCCTTATGGTCGACCACCCGTTCACGCTCCATCTCGACGAGCCGATCCGCCATGCCGTCGAGCTGATGCAGACCGGCCGCTACCGCAACGTGCCGCTGATCGACGACGACACCGTGCTCGTCGGCGTCGTTCGTCCTGTCGACGTCCTCAAGTACCTCGCCGAGGCGTTCCCCGAGGAGCTCCTCAACCTGCCGCCGCGACCGCATCAGCGCATGGCGGCCACGGAGGGCGCGTGACGCGGGTCGTGCAGGGATGACGACTCAGG
>CAYXVP010000087.1:0-8370 GCA_964468305.1 uncultured Anaerolinea sp.
GGCCGCCCGGCGCCCGCCAGCGGGGGGGGCTCACGGGGCTGACGATGGCCGAGTACTTCCGCGACGAGGAAGGCCGCGACGTCCTCCTGTTCATCGACAACATCTTCCGGTTCACCCAGGCCGGCTCCGAGGTCTCGGCGCTCCTGGGCCGGATGCCGTCCGCGGTCGGCTACCAGCCGAATCTCGCCACCGAGATGGCCGGCCTCCAGGAGCGGATCACCTCGACCAAGAAGGGCTCGATCACCTCGCTCCAGGCTGTGTTCGTCCCTGCCGACGACTACACCGACCCGGCGCCGGCGACGACGTTCGCCCACCTGGACTCGACCATTCGCCTCGAGCGCTCGATCGCCGAGCTGGGCATCTACCCGGCGGTCGATCCGCTGACCTCGACGTCCCGCGTCCTCGACCCGCTCGTGGTCGGCCAGGAGCACTACGATGTGGCCCGCGAGACGCAGCGCGTCCTGCAGCGCTACCGCGACCTGCAGGACATCATTGCCATCCTCGGCATCGACGAACTGTCCGAGGAGGACAAGGCGACCGTCGCCCGAGCGCGCCGCCTGCAGCGCTTCGCCTCGCAGCCGTTCTTCGTGGCCGAGGTCTTCACCGGCCGGCCAGGCGCCTACGTCGCGATCAAGGACACAGTGGCCTCGTTCAAGGACATCCTCGAGGGCAAGGCCGACACGCTCCCCGAGCAGGCCTTCTTCCTCGCGGGTACGTTGGACGACGTGAAGGCGAACGCGGCGAAGCTGAGCGCATGACGCTCAAATCCGTGCCGGCTCTCGCATCACCCGGCGTCCTTTCGAACCCGCCGTTCTTGCCGGATTCTCCCGGGGAGAGCGCAAGCCGTGTCGCACTGCCATCGGCGGCGCGGAATCGGGCCGAGTTCACGTCAGTTGTGCACGGCGATGCGCATCTGGCAGGGTTTCGCCTGCTTGACCGTTCCTTGTGCTCCCCCGGGCAGCATCCGGGAATTACACCGGCGATCACTGGCACGGCGAGTTCTCGTGTGCTCCCCGGAGGAGAATCCGGCAATTTCGGCGCCATTTCGGGCGCAGCCCGGCCCCGGTGGCGCGGCCAGGGGATGCTCTGACCATGCCGCTCCTCCTCGAGATCGTCACGCCGGAACGGCTCGCGTACAGCGACACCGTCGATGCCGTGGTGCTGCCCGGCGGCGACGGCGAGCTAGGCGTGCTGCCGCACCATGCGCCGCTCCTGTCGACGCTCGGCGTCGGCGAGCTCCGGATCCGCAAGGGCGGCGAGGAGGAGGCCTTCGCCATCGTCGGCGGGTTCGTCCAGGTCCGACCTGACAGGGTCGTTGTGATGGCCGAGACGGCCGACATGGCCAGCGAGATCGATCTCGAGAAGGCCGAGGAGGCCCGGCGCGAGGCCGAGCGCGCGCTCGAGTCGGGCTACCACGAGGGCGCGGATCTCGCGCTGGCGCGGGCCGCGCTGCAGCAGGCGCTGCTGCGCATCCGTGTGGCCGAGCGCCGCCATCGCGAGGGTCCTCGCAGGCGGGTCTGACCCCCCAACCCATGGCAGACGCGCGACCGTTCCACTGGGAGTTCGAGGCGCCGCAGATCCCGCACGAGCGCTATCTCGTGGAGGGCGGCGTCGCGCTCGACGGTACGATCCAGGTCAGCGGCGCCAAGAACGCGGCGCTCAAGATGCTGGCCGCGGCGACGCTCACCGGCGAGCGTTGCAGGTTCAGCAACGTCCCAGAGATCGAGGACGTTCGGGCCATGGCCGAGACGCTCTCGGACCTCGGCGTGGTCGTCGACCATCCCGAGGCGAACGTCTACGAGGTCTCGGCCGGCGACGTCGATTGGCTGTTCGTGCCGCTTGAGGCGGCGGCCAAGATGCGGGCCAGCTTCATGCTCCTGGGCCCGCTCCTGACCCGCTTCGGTGAGGTCGTCATCAGCAACCCTGGCGGCGACCGCATCGGGCGCCGTCCCGTCGACCTGCACGTCGACGCGATGCGGGCGATGGGCGCCACGATCGACTACCGCTACGGCTACTACTACGCGAAGGCGCCCGGTCGACTGCGCGCCACCGAGATCCGCTTCCCGATCGTGTCGGTCATGGGCACCGAGAACGCGATGCTCGCCGCGACCCTCGCCGACGGGCACACGGTCATCCGCCCCGCGGCCCGGGAGCCGGAGGTCGACGACCTCATCGGCTTCCTGCAGAAGATGGGCGCCGATGTCGTGCGCACGCACCCGGACACGATCGAGGTCGAGGGCAAGCGCCGCCTCCGCGGGGCCGAGCACAAGGTGAAGCCGGACAGGGACGAGGCCGGCACGTTCGCCATCGCCGGGGGCGTGACGGGTGGGACCGCGGCTCTCGAGGGGGCGGACTGCGGGACGATGGAGGCGCTCGTCGGCGTGCTGGACCAGGCCGGCGTCTCGGTGATCTGCGAGACCGAGCGGATGGAGGTCGATGCCCGGTCCGTGGGCCCGAGCGGGATGCAGCCGGTCGACATCATCACCGGGCCGTACCCCGAGCTCGCGACGGACATCCAGCCGCCGACGACGGTGCTGCTGACCCAGGCCGCCGGCGACTCGCAGGTCAACGAGTCGATCTTCGAGGACCGCCTCGAGTGGACCGGCGAGCTCGCCAAGATGGGCGCAAAGATCGAGATTCGGGGCCCGCAGCGAGCCGTCGTCCATTGCCCAGCAAAGCTGCACGGGGCCGAGGTCGAGATCCCCGACCTTCGCGCCGGCGCCTCCCCCCTCCCCCCCCCCCCTGCCCCGCCCGTTGGCGCGGGCGCCCGGGCCCTCCGCGGCGGGCGGCGGCCCGAGGGACCTCCCTCCTTGGGGGGCGCAACACAGTTCCGGGGCGGGTATGAGAACATCGAGCGGAAGTTCCTGGACCTCGGCGCCAGGATCGAGCGCGTCCAGGAAGGGGAGCCCGGCACCTCCGCATGAACATCGGCATCGACCTCGGCACAGCCAACGTTCTCGTCCACGTCGACGGCAAGGGCATCGTGATCACGGAGCCCTCCGTCGTCGCTGTCGACGACGACGGCCGCATCCGCGCGGTCGGCGAGGATGCCCGCGAGATGATCGGGCGGACGCCCGGCAACGTCCACGCGATCCGGCCGATGAAGGACGGCGTCATCGCCGACTACGTGATCACCGAGGCGATGCTCCGGTTCTTCATCAACAAGGCGATGAGCGGCCGGATGCGGCTGCGGCTCTCCGGACCGGCGGTGATGATCTCGGTCCCGGCGGGGGTGACCTCGGTCGAGAAGCGGGCGGTCAAGGACGCGGCGCTCAAGGCCGGGGCGCGCGAGGCACACCTGATCGAGGAGCCGCTCGCGGCGGCCATCGGCGCCAACGTCCCGATCTCGGGGCCGTCCGGGAACATGGTCATCGACATCGGTGGCGGCACGAGCGAGGTCGCGGTCATCGCGCTCGGCGGGATCGTCGTGTCGACCTCGCTGCGCGTCGGCGGCAACCGCATCGACGAGGCGATCACCTCCTACATCCGCAAGAAGTACAACCTGATGATCGGCGAGCGGACGGCCGAGGAGGTCAAGATCACCATCGGCACGGCGCTCCCGCTCGAGCGCGAGCTGTCGATGGAGGTTCGCGGCCGCGATCTCATCGCCGGGCTGCCGCGGACGATCCCGATCACGTCCTCCGAGGTCATGGAGGCGATCGAGCTGCCGCTCCAGCAGCTGGTCGCGGCGGTCCGCCAGGTCCTCGAGCAGACCCCGCCCGAGCTGTCGAGCGACATCATCGACAAGGGCATGGTCATGTCCGGTGGCGGCGCCCTCCTGCGCAACATCGACAAGCTGCTGACCCAGGTCACGGGCGTGCCCTGCCACGTCGCCGAGAACGCGATGGACTGCGTGGCCCTCGGCACCGGCGAGGCGCTCAAGCACTACGACTTCTTCAAGAAGTCGCTCGTCCAGAGCATCTAGGCCGCCGGCCACAGCCTTGACCCGAGCGCCCGCGGAAGCTCGCGCCTTTGTGGACCTCCACTGCCACACCTCGGTCAGCTTCGACTCGCTCGCGACGCCCGCCGCGGTCGTGCGCGCGGCCGCAGCGCGGGGCCTCACCCACCTTGCGATCACGGACCATGACCGCATCGACGGCGCGCTCCAGGCTCGCGACGTCGCGGCGACCGAGGCACGCGGCCTGACGGTGCTCATCGGCCAGGAGATCCGCACCACCGGCGGCGACATGATCGGGGTGTTCCTGGGCAAGCCCGTCCCGCCTGGGCTCTCGCCTGCCGCGGCGATCGAGGCCGTGCGCGAACAGGGCGGGCTGATCGGGATCGCTCATCCGTACGATCGGTTCCGTGGCTCGCTGGGCACGGACGACGCCGTGCGCTTCGAGGCCGTGGCCGGCCAGGTGGACTGGATCGAGGCCTGGAACGCCCGACTCATGTTCGGCGACGGCAACGCCCGCGCCGCGCAGCTGGCGAAGCGACTGGGTGTGCCCGGCGTCGCCGTTTCCGACGCGCACACCACCTTGGAGGTGGGCATCGCCTCCACGATCGTCCGCGGCGATCCGTCCACCCCGGAGGGACTCAGGGCGGTCCTCGCCGGAGGGCTCGAGCTCGTGACCGGGCGATCCTCGGCGTACGTGCGCCTGCTCGGGCCCGCGGCCAAGCTCGTGCAGCGAGCACGCGGCCGCGGACGCGTCCGGGCGCCGGTCGGCAACCGATGATCGACGAGACCGCGACCGGCGACGAGCCGGTTCGCGATCCCGCGGCGCCGCCTTCGCCCGATGCCGAGGGACGGCCGGACCTCTCCCTCGCCCATCGCCTGCGCCAGCCGCGCACGATCATCTCGCTGGTCCTGCCGCTCGCGCTGCTGGTCCTCTTCGTCCGGAGCCTGCCCGGCTTCAAGCTCGAGGAGCTGCCCGACAAGATCCTCGGCGCCAACCCCTGGCTGCTGATCGCCGCGTTCGCGATCTACTACGCCGGCTTTCCCCTGCGCGGGCTGCGCTGGGCGATCCTCGTCCGCGAGAGCGGCTTTCCGCTCCACGTCCGCGACTCGACCGAGATCATCTTCCTGAGCTGGCTCGTGAACTGCCTCGTGCCGGCCAAGCTGGGCGACGTCTACCGCGCCTGGCTCCTGAAGATCAATAGCTCCGTCTCACTCTCGCGCACGTTCGGCACGGTCTTCATGGAGCGGATCCTCGACCTGTTCGCGATCGTGACCCTCGGGCTCGCCGCCGGCTTCGTGTCGTTCCGCAGCGGCCTGCCGGGCGACGTCCAGGTCGTCTTCGCGATCGGCGTCGGGTTCGTGCTGCTCCTCGCGGCCGGGCTGCTGACCATGCGCAACTTCGGCCGGCGGATCCTGCTCCGGCTGCCCCTGCCGCATCGGGTCATCGAGCTGTACGACCGGTTCGAGGAGGGCGTCTTCGCATCGATCGGGCTGCGCGCCCTGCCGCGCCTCGTCGTGCTCACCGGTTTCATCTGGGCGACCGAGGCGACGCGCCTGTACCTCGTCGTCCAGGCGCTCGGGCTGCCGAACGTGCACCTCGGCATCAGCGGCGCATTCTTCGTGGCGCTGTCGGCGTCGCTGCTCACCGCCGTGCCTCTGACGCCGGCAGGAATCGGCTTCGTCGAGAGTGGCATCGTGGGCCTTCTCACGATCGTCTACGGCGTCTCGCAGACCGACGCGCTCGCCATCACCCTGGTCGACCGGGCGATCAGCGTCCTGTCGATCATCGTCCTCGGCTCGATCGCCTACGCCGTCTCACCGAAGCGCCGCGGGCTCGGGGTGACCGCCGCCACCGCCTGAGCCGACTTGGTGTGGCCTGCCGTCCGCGCGGCGGTGCGCGGGCTGGTGCGCCGGCTGCGCCGCGAGTACCGCCGAGGGTCACATCCACCCTCCGCACCGACCCCCGGCGAACCGCACCGGACCGCATCCGTTGCGTTCCGGCACCCGACTCCAACAGCCGCGAGCGAATGAACGAACGGGGGATATGGGCCGAATCGGGGGAAATTGATGATCCGGGCATGACCCGGACCAATGGCCGAGCCTTCAACGAATGGCTGCGAGCACAGCTCAAGGCCAAGAAGATGTCGCAGCGGCAGCTGGCCCAGCAGTCGGGCGTCGATCACTCGACGATCTCCCGGTTGGTGCGCGGCGACCGCATGCCATCGCTCGGCACGGCGACCAAGCTGGCGCGCGGTCTGCGCGAGCTGGGTGAGAACGACGACGGTCCGCAGTACCTCGGCCTGATGGGCGGCGGGGCCGTCCAGAACCCGACGGCACGCGTCGAGTACTCCCTCCGCGCCGATGAGGCGCTCAGCGAGGCGCAGGTCCGCCAGGTCATGGAGTACTACCTGGCCGTGCGGATGCGCCGCATCGGGACCGCCTTCAACCACGAGCAGAACCCCGTCCAGCGGGTCGAGCCGTCGCGGAATGATCCGCGCCAGCTCTCGCCCGCCGTGCACACGCCGATCGTGCCGCGGCCGGCCCTCGTCGCCGGCGGCGGACGCGTGGCGATGGACACGCGGACCCCGATCACGCCTCGCCTCCGACCCGTCCGCTCGAACGAGCGCTACTGAGAATTCACCAGCTGACCCGGGGGTGACCTCCACGCCTCCGGATTAGGGGCAGACGAACGCCGGCGCTCGGGGCGCCGGCGTTCGTCGTTTCGCGGCCTCCTCCCCCGGCGGGTCCTGTCGCGACCGTCGGTCACGGCCTCGGGACCCACGCCCACTTCGTGTGCGACCGTCCCATCGGCCGCAACCGCCCGGCCGCGCCACCCCCCGTCGAGCGTCAGGCAGCGCGACTCCTCACTTCCGAATGTGACCACCGCTCCGCGAACCCCCGAAGCGGGCCCCAGGCCGACAGGGCGAAGGCGGCGGTGAGCATCGCGAGGCCGACCAGCCACAGGACGGGCAGGGCGAGCATCGCCGCCGTGGGCAGCGTCCAGGACCGGTCCGTTCGGGCGCCCCAGACGACGAGCAGCGCGGCCACGGGCAGGCGGAGGACCAGCGGGAGCGGGATCGCGTACGCGGCGCCGACATCGGGCGAGAGCCCCGTCCCGAGGACGTAGTCGACCCACTTCGGCCACAGGTCGGGTGTCACGAGGGCGCTGATCCCGGCGACGGCGACCGTCGTCGCCAGGGCGATGCCGAGACGCCGCCACTCGCCGCGCGCGACGAACCACAGGAGGCCGAGCCCGCAGGTCGGTTTCGTGAGCAGCGGCACCACCCACGCCGCGGGCCAGCGCAGCGAGGCGACGATGGCGGCGCCCAGCAGGATGTGGATGTTGCCGAGGTACAGGTCCGAGAAGACCATCGGAACGACGAGAAAGCCGAGTGCCCAAGGCCCGGTCAGCCACAGGAGCGCGAAGCCGATCACGAGCGTCCAGATGGCCTCGAAGACCTGGAAGTTGAGCGTGACCGCCCGCAGCCCGGCGAAGAACAGCGCCGCGGGCGGCGGGTAGGTGAACGCGTCCTGCGTCGCGACCGGGCGCGTGTACGGGTCGGCGAGGTCGATGAGCCAGTAGGCGTGGGCGTCGCCTGCCGGGGTTGGGCGCAGGATCGCGACGAGCACGAGCACGACGACGAACGCGGCCCGCAGCGCCGAGTCGATCAGCCGGCGCCGCCGGCGCACGATCCCGATCACGGCGTGACTACCGGCAGGTAGACCGAGATCGCCGTTCGCGGCGAGGCATCGAAGCGATCGACCAGCGACCTGGTGGACGGCGTGGTTCCCGCGTACGGGTCGGGGATCGCGGCGCCTTCGCCGAACATAAAGCGATCCTCGGCCGGGCCGCCGCACTTCGCTCCGATCTGCGACTCGAGCAGACGATCGCACACCACGACCACGCCCGTCGACGTGACCGCCGAGCTAGCGCGCAGCCGGCGGACGGCCTCGTCGATCGGGAAGGCGATGCCGTCGGCCGACTTGAACGCGGGCAGGCTCACGATCGCCACCGGCGGCCCGTGCAGTCGATCGACGACGCGAGCTCCGGCCGCCTTTGCGGCCACCCAGCCGCCGTTCGGATCCGTCCAGGCCGTGCGCGGGGTCGTGGGTGATGTCCTGCGCCGTGTCCATTTTCGCCTGCGGGGGGTTCCCCTTGGGGCTCGTGTTCCTGTTCGTGCTCGGCGTGCAAGCGACTTTCTTCGGGCCGGTGAAATACGGCATCTTGCCCGATCTCCTTCGGCCCGAGGATCTCGTCTCCGGCAATGCCGTGATCGAGGCTGGCACGTTCTTGGCGATCCTCATCGGAACGATCGCGGGCGGGCTGTTGATCCTCCTGCACAACGGCCCCTTGATCGTGTCGCTCGCCATGCTCGCCATCTCGGTCTGCGGATGGCTCGCCAGCCTGTTCATCCCGCGCCACGGCGTCGGCACCCCGAACCTGCCCATCCACCCCAATTACCTCGCCGAAA